>JANNGQ010001309.1:0-7738 GCA_031403975.1 Planctomycetota bacterium | reverse complement strand
GACGTTTGTGAGCCCTCCGGATCGCTGACGCTTCGGGTTGGCGGGGAATACGGTTAAAACAGGGACTCGCTGAAATCAACCCGGATGTCACATGCCGTCGATCGTTCTTGCCACTCTGAATGCCCGATACAGTCACAGCAGTTTCGGTCTGCGCTACTTACTGGCCAACATGAGTGAGCTGCAGACGGAAACGGCCCTGCGGGAATTTACGATCAATGACAACAGCGATGACATCCTTGCGGCGATTCTGGACGAGCAGCCGAAGATCGTTGGCCTGGGTGTTTACATCTGGAACGTAGACCAGACGACTCGCCTGATTGCGGATCTGAAACGAGTCCGCCCGGAAGTGAATGTCATCATTGGCGGCCCTGAGGTCAGTTACGAAACGGACGACCAGCCGATCGTCGCGCTGGCCGATTACGTCATCACCGGCGAAGGTGATCTGGCGTTTCGCGACCTCTGCCGGATGCTGCTGCGCGAAACACGGCCGAATGAAAAAGTATTCCACGCCCCTGTGCCGCAGCTTGATCAGGTGAAGCTGCCGTACGAGCTCTATTCGGATGAAGACATCGCCCATCGAGTTCTCTACGTTGAGGCCTCTCGCGGCTGTCCGTTCACTTGTGAGTTCTGCCTTTCGGCGCTCGACATCCCTGTCCGGGCGTTTGACCTGCCGGAGTTTCTCGCGGCCATGCAGAGCCTGCTCAATCGTGGCGCATCGCAGTTCAAGTTTGTGGATCGGACTTTTAATCTGAACCTTCGCGTCAGCAAGGCGATCCTTGAGTTTTTTCTGGAACGATACCGGCCCGGGATGTTCCTGCACTTCGAACTGATCCCCGACCGACTTCCGGAGTCACTTCGCGAGATCATCGCCCGTTTTCCCGCAGGAGCGCTGCAGTTTGAAATCGGCGTTCAGACTTTCAGCGACGAAGTCAGCCGGCTGATCAGCCGCCCGCAGGACAACGCAAAACTGGAAGAAAACCTGCGCTGGCTGCGAAATCACTCGGGCGTTCATATTCACACCGACCTGATCGTCGGATTGCCGGGTGAGACTCTGCTGAGTTTCGCTGCCGGGTTCGATCGCCTGTATGCGATGAAACCTCAGGAGATTCAGGTCGGCCTGCTCAAACGACTGCGAGGCACACCCATTATTCGCCACGACGACGAATGGCAAATGGTTTACAGCCGCCATGCACCCTATGAAATCCTCAGCAATCGCCTGTTGCCGTTTGAACTGATGCACCGTCTCAGGCGTTTTTCCAGGTATTGGGATCTGATCGGCAACAGTGGCAACTTCCCGGCGGCGCTGCGGTTGCTCCTGGATGGTCAGTCATCCGCTTTCGAAGAATTCCTCGCCTTCAGCAACTGGCTCTTCGTAACAGAGAACCGCCGTCACGGTATTGCACTGGTGCGGCTCTTCCAGCGGCTGTTCGAGTATCTGACCGATGTCCGCTCAGAAGAGGAACATCTGGTCGCGGAAACACTCTGGTCCGACTACACGCGCCACGGCCGCCGCGACCGGCCTGAGTTTCTGAAGCGGTTTGAGCTGCCGCAGCCGTCGACAGGAATCAATCACAAATTGTCAGCACCCGCACGCCAGATGCGACACCACGGACTGGCCGAACAAAAGTAGCCGTCACGCTCTACCGTGACGAGCCTCGTTCTGACCTGTTCGAAATCTGAGTTTTTTCGCTCTGGCATACTCTGATCGTCTCGACGGAGCGAGACGGCGATGTTCACGGACACAGCATCAGCGCGATCCGAAGTAGAACAACATCAGCGCGAGAGCAATTCGGTGGGCCGCGGCCGGCAGCAGGTCGGGCATCGACACGAGCTCCGGGATTCCGGCGACCGCGACTGCCAGCAGGACCAGCATCGCCTTCAGGTCGCCCCACAGTGATGAAGGCTGGCGGCCCGTTCGACCTCCAAACCAGGAACTGATTCCACGCACGAGCGATCCGCAGACGTACGCAGCCACAATGCCAAGCGGTGAGATCGATTCCACTTTAAACAGCCGATCCTGACGATACAGGAACACTCCCAGACCGACAAATGCCCCAAGAATCAGAATGCGTATACTGTGCCGCGGCAGATACAACGGATGAACTTCGTGCTCCAGTATGCCTTCCTGCTGAATCCTCTTCAGGGCGTCCGGCGGCAGAGAGACAAATCGCCGGGAGGTAAAGTAGTGAGCCATCGCAATCAGCAGTGTCTCCGTCCAGATCAAATCCAGTTCCTTGCCTCTCGCCGCATTCAGCGTCACGATGGCGACGATTAACAGCGTCAGGATCGCCCGCACACTCCCGACGGGAAGGCCAAGGGGCGGCCAGTATTTCGGATTTTCCTCGGATTCAGCCATCACTTTTGTTCCTTGTCGAGGTCATCTGCCGTGTCAGCTCCCGCCGATCGAATTCTACGGTCAGGAATCAGGACGCGGAGGAAATGCTACCCCGACAACGCCCAAACCGGCAGTCGGATCATTCCAATTCCTGACCATTCGGACGTTCCGACGGTAGTGCAGTCAGATGAGTCCGCCAGGAGTTCACCTTGAACGAATCGGTTCGTGAAGAAGTCCGAGTTCTTCCTTCCGCGGCATACAGCCGCAACGGCTATTGGCTTGCCGCGTGGACTGCCGGTGCGGTTGTCGCCACCGCAGTCATTCTGTGGCTGATGGGCCAGCCTGTCTGGTGCAAATGTGGCGGATGGTCTCCATGGTCGTGGGATATCTGGTCGTCGCACAATTCGCAGCATTTGATCGACCCGTACACGTTCACTCATATCGTGCATGGACTCATTCTGTGCGGGTTGGTCTACTGGCTGCCCCGTTCAGTGCCCGCAGGAGTTCGTTTTCTGGCGGCCGTGGTGCTTGAATCTGGATGGGAGATTCTTGAGAACTCTCCGCTGATCATCGAACGCTATCGCGAGGTGACGATTTCGCAGGACTACGTCGGAGACTCTGTCGCGAATGCCGTCGGCGATATTCTGGCATGCGTCGTGGGCTATGGAATCGCGCTTCGACTGCGTACAGTCAAGTCGCTGATGTTCTGTGCCGCGACCGAGCTGATTCTTGCAATGACGATTCGCGACGGCCTGATTCTGAATATCATCATGCTCGTCTGTCCCCTTGAGGCGATCAAGCAGTGGCAGTCGGCAGGGTGATCCCAAAGTCGCCGTCACGCTCCGCCGTGACGAGCCCCGGTCTCGATCGTGGCAAATCGACGAGGTTCCTTCGATCACATGTCAGATCAAGGCTCATCACGCGGAGCGTGATGGCTACAATGGAGCAGCCTGAGGCTTTGGTGCCGCACACATCTCTGAACGTTGAACCACACGACCCCTGAGTTGTCTCGTATGGCTTTTGAACAGTCGGAAATCCGTTCAGCGTTGAAGCGTCTGGCGAAAGTTGATCCGATTCTGGGCACTCTCATCAAGCGAGTCGGGCCGTTTACGCTGCAGGTCGAATCAGGCGGTTACGAAATCCTGGTTCGTTCGATACTTTCGCAGCAGATCTCCCTTGCGGCAGCGCGGACGATCAGGGGCCGGCTGCAGGATCTGCTGCCGGGAAGAAAGATCAGGGCTACGTCCATAGGTGCGCTGACAGAAGATGAACTGCAGGCGGCAGGGGTCTCGAAACAGAAGCGCGGCTATCTGCAGGATCTGACTCGCTGCACTCTCGACGGCACGCTGAATTTTCGCCGCATCTCGGGCAAGTCCGATGACGACGCGATTGCCGAGCTGATCAAGGTCAAAGGCATTGGCCCGTGGACGGCCAGGATGTATCTGCTGTTTTCGCTGGGACGACCGGACGTGTTTGCTGCGGACGATCTGGGCCTGCAGAATTCAATGAAGGCGCTGTACTCTCTGCCGGACATACCAAAACGAACTGAGCTGGAAGCCATCGCCGCAGTGTGGTCTCCCTACCGCAGCATTGCGTCGTGGTATCTCTGGCGGGCGCTGGATCAGAAAGTACTGAGCACGGAATATCCCGTGTGAAGACATCACACTTTGACCACAACTGAGCTGGCCTGACCCATGCGGGTCACGCTGGTTTTCAGAAACAGGCCGTTTGACGTCGGCTTGTGCTCGCCGTGTACGACGTTGAGCGGAGCTTCTGAATCCGGCGTCGAGTAGTTCAGCGTTTTCGGGATGACTCCATGCTGCAGCGCCAGGAGCGATGCGGCCACTTCACACAATCCCGCGCCGCTGCCGGAACTGCCCATGTAACTCTTGACGGCAGTCACAGGGACTGCGTCAGCGTGACTGTCGAGCAGTCGCCGCAGTCCACTGGCTTCGTAGCGATCTCGCTGAGGATGACCGGAGGCACAGGCATTGATGTGGCCGAGGTCAGCGGCAGTCACTCCGGCCCGCTGCATCGCTAAGGAGGCCGACTGAAAGACAGCGGTCGCTTCGTCCGGATGGCCGTCGCGGTTGATGACTGTGCTGGAACTACAGCCCAGAATCGTGCCGAGGATTTTCGCTCCGCGGGCTTCAGCGTGCGCGCGGGCTTCCAGAATCAGGGTGCAGGAGGCTTCGGCCAGAGCTTCACCGGTGCGGCTATTGTCGAACGGACGAACACGGGTTTCTGCAGGACCGTCTGCCAGGATATCCCAATGATTGGAATGACACGCTTTCACCGTATGAATCCGGGTTCCCGTGACGCCCGTCACCATCACATCGGCACGATCGCGGCGGATGGCATTGGCGGCTTCCGCGATGACCAGAGCCCCGGATGCTTCGTCGTGAGTAATCGAGTTGTTCGGGCCTCGTGCATCCAGAGCAATTCCGATATGACAGCCGGGCATGTTGGGCAGATAGCGCAGCAGCCAGAGTGGCTCCATCCCGGACATTCCGCTGTCACCCCATCGATCGAAGTCAAACGCCGGATGTCCCGAAGTGTCCGACAGTGACTTCATCGCAGCACCGATCAGTACCTCAGGAGGGCTGGACATGAGGTTGGCACCGAAGTCAACACCGATGCGATCGGCGGCCACACTTCCCGGCGGCAGACCTGCGTCTTCCATCGCCTGCAGAGCGGAAGCCACGCCCAGCTGAATCTCCCGACACATGACTTTCAGATTCTTCCGCACGCTTTTCAGGTGCTCTTTCCTGATCGACTCTTCATTGAAGTCGCTGACTTCCCCGCCGATGCATCCCGGGGATCCCACATAGCTGAAGAGTTCGATCCGCTTGAGACCGCTGCGTCCGGCCGACAGGTTGGACCAGAAGGCTTCACGGCCGATCCCCAGCGGAGTAACCACTCCGATTCCCGTGATCACAACATCGCGCGCTGATGAATTGGACATGCAGAGGTTTGACCCGAATGAACCGTGTAGTTTTCCGAACAAAACAGTTTAGCAACCCCAGGAGTTCATTGCTGCGCCGACGGAGGAATTCATAACGCTCGTCTCCTGCGACTTGCCGTTCAGCGACGCGGCCCCACAGGAAATGACGAACTGGCAATAAAATCGGACTTCAGGCAGCCAGCGAGGTTTTGGTCTCGGTGCAGTTGAAGGTCACTTCCCTGACTCCGGCGGCGTACCTTTGATGCGCTGCTCCAGTCGCTGAAACTGTTCCGTGATCACCTTGTCGACAATGGGAGCGATGTTCTTCAGTCCGCCGGAAAAATAGCCGCCGAGGTGGTAGGTCGTGGTGATGACTGTGGTGTCGCCGGATTCCTTGAGGACGATGGTCATCGTGCCCTGAACGGCTGTTTCCTGCAGTGGTCCCAGAGCACCGGTCATCCTCAGCGTTTTGCCCGGCTGACAGAAGATGACGTCCATGTGTCGGGCAAATCCGCCGCCTTGCAGTTTTTCTTCAAACCGTCCTCCCGGTTCTGCGGTGATTGAAAGATTCGCGGCATCGCCGGACCAGGAATGTGCCGAATTCCACCATGTTCCGACCTTCAGAAGATGATCCCAGGCAGCCTCTGGAGTGCCTGGCACAGTGACGGTCGTCTTGATCGTGACGCCTTCATCTGTTGCAGATTCCACCTCGCCGAACGCAGATCCTGAGAACGCGATGAACAACAGAACACAAATCAACGGAGTCGCCAGTTTCATGATGTCGGGGCTTTTGTAAGGAGCATTCACCTGGGAAATCCACTACTACGGAGACGGCCATTGCACAACTGTCGGCGGTCTGAGTCAAATGAACGGCTTGCCCGGAAATCCGACAAGCGTGACCAATCGGCTGGATTTTTCGTCGTGATCGGCAAAACTGACCGTCAGCGCTGTCTGTCGGCGACTTCCATGCTGCTGATCCGTCGCATTCGCTGTTAGATCTCGATTTTTGGTCCGTCCTTGGCCTTGCAGGGCTGGGATCGCCGGTGGAATGCAAGCAATTGCCGCTTCCATGGCGTTGGCAGGATGACTGCATGACGAGTCCCGGTTCTGGTCAAAAGAACGATCCCGTGAGGGATCAGTCGATCGAAACTTACTACCGGGAGCACGCTCGTGAACTGTGGGCGCTGTTCTACGCCATGTGCAGTGACGCCGAACGCGCCTATGACGCCGTGCAGGAAGCGTTTCTGCGGTATTACGATTACAGCGGTGAACCTGTCCGCGACCTGCGGGCATGGTTGTTGCGGGTCGGCCAGAACTGGCTGCGGGATGTTGCCCGGAAGAAAAGCAGCTCCTGTCGCCTGCTCCCGAGTCTGGACGATCTGACCGGTCGACCGGATTCCCCAGACGACATTCTGGCGCTCAGTGAAAGACAGGGACAAGTTCGGGGAGCACTTCAGGAATTAAATGAAGACGACCGGAAAGTTCTGGTCATGAAATACGCGATGGACTGGTCGGCCGCTCAAATGGCGACGGTGATGGACTGCAGTCCGGCTGCAATTGATATGAGACTGTCGAGGGCACGACGCCGACTCGCGGATGTACTTGTAGAACGAGGATTCGAATATGACTGAGGCCTCTTCAGACCGCTCGCACGGCAAGATGCCGTCCGATGAACAGATGGACGGACTACTGCGGGATTTTTTCCGCCTGGAAATCCCGACCGAACTGAATCAGCCGCTGAGTCGGCATCGCTCAGGATCAAACGTCGCGACGTTGCTCCCGATTGCACCGACCGTTGAGATCGTGACTGTCGCACCGAAACGCCGGCGCGTCGTCGTTGTCAGCGCGTTGTCAGTGCTGGCATTGTCGCTGGTGGTCATTGTCCAGACTCAGAAGCTCGGCGATGCCGGCAGCGCGCCGGTCGTCGACAAGTCCGGCAATCCGACAACTCCGGTCGATCCTGCAGAAGACATGATGCTGGTGTCTCCACAGGGAGATCAGAAGGCATCGTCGACCGTCGGTGCCGACGGCGTCACGCTGGAAGAAACCGACGGTGTTGAACTGAAGCCCCGGCCCCGCAACTGAAGTGTTTCCCAATCCACTTTGCGGAAATACTCGCGAGGGGAGACGCGCCGAACTAGACTGCGGCCGCTGAGCGGCGAGACTGCAGACACAACAGCACTCGGCGGCGTTCTGCTTCCGTCAGAGTCACTTCCACTGATGCTTCGAACGGCTTCAGCTCTGTATTCATCAGCTCCGTCCGCAGAGTCACACGGCTGATCCTCTGTGAGATCCAGTGCAGCGAGGCTGCCGGATCTTCGCAGAAGCCCTCATATGTGACTTCCACGATCCGGTCTTCAGGAATGTGCAGAAGCTGTTCGTCCAACTGCTTTTCGATCAGCAGTATCTGGTCGCAGACGTCGTCGACATAACGCAACGGATCGGTTGCGGAGTCAGAC
>JANNGQ010001308.1:0-2789 GCA_031403975.1 Planctomycetota bacterium | reverse complement strand
CTCATCGATTCAAAAACAGACGCGTCATTTTCAGTTCAGGCAGGCTGGAAGCCTGCCCCCACCGGGATTCGCGATTCCTCCGACCGTACAATTGATTCAATCTGACCTGTCGAGTCGAATTCACGGGAACCTGATATCCTTCCGTCGTGTCTGCCTCGATTTGCTGCACATGCGGAACAACGATTGCAAGAAAGGTGTAGCGGAATTCGTGAGAGTTCCGACCTGAAGTCTCACGACTTCAGCTACGATCTCGCGACGTCAGTGTCCCTTTCGCAGCCAGACGCCCGTTGGAACCGCTCTAAAGTGCTCCGGACCTCGATTCCTGAACTCACAACCGCCCATGTCCGAGACCGTTGTCGAACTCAGCCATCACGACGAAGCCCGCGAGTTGTTCGGGCTGCAGGACGAAAACCTCCGCCGGTTGTGTTTACGTACCGGGGCAAAGATCGTGCTTCGGGGCAACGAATTGCGGATTTGCGGCGATGAAGATCAGGTTCGCCGCTGCTGCGAAACGCTGCAGCATTGGCGGGAAATTCTGCGGCAGAATCAGGAACTGACTCCTGGCGACGTCGCTCCGGCATTCGAATCAGAAACCAGTGACTCCAACGGAACGAACTCCATGATCCATTCGGAATATCAGCATTCCACGCACTCCGGTCATTCCGTCAGTGATTCATTTGTGAATGGTCGCGTCGCTCAGGAAATGCGATCCGGCAAGGACCGCGTCGGCCAGATCCGTCCCAAGACAGACGGCCAGAAGGTCTATATGGATGCGATTCGGAAGCATGAATTGGTGCTGTGTGACGGGCCGGCGGGATCGGGGAAAACGTATCTTGCCGTGGCCTTAGCGCTGGAAGCTCTGCGAGCTGAGCATGTGCGTAAGATCGTGCTGGTCCGGCCCGCCGTCGAGGCAGGCGAGAAGCTCGGTTTTCTGCCTGGCGACATGTTTGCCAAAGTGAATCCGTTCCTGAGACCGTTGCTCGACGCCATTCACGACATGCTGGACCAGGAGCAGGTCCGGCGGTACATGGCCAACGATGTCATTGAAATCGTGCCCCTGGCGTTCATGCGCGGCCGGACATTGAATGACACGTTCATGATTCTGGACGAAGCTCAGAACGCAACTTGTACGCAGATGAAGATGTTCCTGACCCGTATGGGATTGAATTCCCGCATTGTGGTGACGGGCGACGGAACGCAATATGACCTTGAGAAAGGCGTTGAAAGCGGTCTGCGGGATGGAATCCGGCGTCTTTCTCACATCCCTGGGGTTGCGATTGTGCAGCTGACAGGACAGGATATTGTCCGGCATCGGCTGGTCCGGGAGATTGTTTCGGCGTACGAAGCAGACACGACTCAGGAAGCAAATCGTTCCTGAGCGTTGTTTTTCCGGCTCCAGTCAGCGAAACGGACGCGCATCCGTCGGCATTGACGCCTCCATGTCGTTCTTTGGTACCCGGCGCTCGCGACAGGCTCGCGTGTTTCGTCCGACGCCGTCCGTCTGGGATCGGTTTCTCGCTGCATTTCGCGACTATCGTGTGCTGACCCTGGCGCTGGTGGCCACGCTTTCGACCCTGACGCTGTTGCTGGCCCTGCAGGCCTGGAAACCCCGGTTCAGTTACAGAGCTGGACAGATTGTCTCTGTCGGAATCCAGGCCAGGACGGACTTTGAAGAGGAAAACCTGCTCGAATCTCAGCGTGCCAGGAAGGAGGCCGAAGAGGCAGCTCCGATGGTGCTTGTGCAGGAATCCGCGGTCATTGACCGACTGGAATCTCAGTTACGTGCCCAGCTCAGTGAAATTGCGAATTCGGATTCCGTCGACGGGCTGACGGCACCCACACTGGCCGCATTCGGGCTTGAAGACGCCGAGGCAGGGGCTCGTGCGTCCACGTTTGATATGCTCAAGGACCAGCTGCGGGACGCGGATGAGTCTGCCGGCAGGCGTCTGGATGAGCTGATGCTGGACGTGGAGGAATTGCTCAAGGATGGCAGGAATCTCGGACTGATCGACAACGTTGCCGCCCGGCGACTGACCGGAGAAGTGCCGGATGGTCAGATGGCGCTTGACCGCAGCCGTGCGATCAGAGTCGTCGACGAAGCGGGGGCCGTACTGCACAACGGAGTGCTTGCTGATGTCCTGCTGCAGGAACAGTTGCAGGAAACCGGAAGGCTCGGCAAAGCGTGGCCAGGCCTCACGATGCTTGGGTCAATCCGAGGAATTGTCGAACCGTGGCTGCTGCAGAATCTGAAGAATCAACTGCGGCTTGATCCTGCGGCGACAATCGCTGAGCGCGAAGCCGCCACCGCTTCGGCACCTCGAAAACTCAACAAATTCCAGATGGGAACGATCATCATTCCGACCGGCACTCAGCTGGCCGACACGGGCGAACAACTGGGGTTGCTGAAGCTGGAGCACGCGGCTCACGAATCCGGCCTGGACTTCAGCCAAAGTCTGACGCGATTCTGCGGCACCGGAATGCTAGTGGTGCTGCTGGTGGTCTTGTTCGGAGCGTTTCTGAAATATGCAGCTCCGGAGCTGCTGGAGGATACTTCAAAGCTGTTGATTCTTGTCGGGATGTGTTCTGTTGCAGTGTTACTGGGTTGCCTGATGAGCCGTGATCCATGGCGGGCCGAAATTGTCCCGCTCCTGGCTGCCGTCATGATTACAGCGATCGCCTACAGCCAGGTGGTCGCAATTCTAACGGCCTTCTGCCTGTCGCTGCTGATTTCGATGGCAACTCTCCATGACCTCGGGCATTTCGTGGCTCTTATGACGATCTGCGTGACT
>JANNGQ010001307.1:0-4410 GCA_031403975.1 Planctomycetota bacterium | reverse complement strand
AATTCAGATGCCCTGACGCTACGTTGGCTTCCGATACGCTGGGACAGAAGTGCCTCAGAAAATCCACGCGCACTTCATTCGACGATGGCCAAAACTTTCCAACGAACTGCGACGAGCGATTCTGGCAGTACTCAGCGGAAGTGACGGAACATTGGGCTCCAGTGATCAGATTGCTCAAAGTAGTGGGAATCCAGAAACTAACTCCGGATGGCTCGGTGACGCAGGGAATGTGATTTGCGTAGGGAACCGGTGACGCAGGTGCAGGTGAAAAACGCTCACCTTGCTGCAACCTCTGCGGAATCAGCGAGTCAGGCGCGCCGAAACGCACGGTGCCGCACGATTCATTGTGCAGCAAACGTCTGAAGCTGACTCGTTTCGTTTGCGTCTTGAATTCACTTGTGGGAAGAATCCAATTTCATGAAACCAATCGAAGTCCTGTTGTTATCCAGAAGTGACATACTTTCACTTGAGCTTACGCCGCAGCAGGTGGTTGAAGTTGTCGAGAAGGCGTTGGTGGAACATGCGGCGGGCACGTATGAGATGCATCCCAAGATCGGCGTGCATCCTACCGGAACGGATCCGGCCAATTTTATTCATGCGATGCCAGCTTATCTGAAACAACTGGGAGCCTGCGGACTGAAGTGGGTCGCTGGTTTTGCGAAGAACGATCAACGTGATCTGCCCAATGTGACGGGATTGCAGGTCTACAACGACATAGACACGGGGATTCCACTTGCGGTTATGGAGTGTGGCTATCTGACAGGACTGCGAACGGCGGCTGTGAGTTCAATTATTGCTCGCGAGTGTGCTCTGCCCGAAGCCAGAACATTGGCATTGGCTGGATGCGGATTTGAAGGCACGATGCACGTTTGGTTTCTGGTGAGCCAGATACCGAGTCTCAGGGAAATCCGTCTGCGGGATATCCGTCCCGCCGCGATGCAGACACTGAAAGAACAAGCGAGCCCGTATTTCTCCGGAGAGATCCGAATCTGCGAAGACAACCGGACTTGTTTCGAAGGGGCCGACATCATTTCCACCTGCACCAACGGTGATGAGCAACTGGTGAGGCCCGAATGGTTCCAGCCGGGCGCCTTCGCTGTTGGAATCGAAGGCGGCTGTGCCTACACGGCAGAAGCGTTGCACAGCGCCGCGAAGTTTATTGTCGACGATATTCCGCTAGCCCAGTATTTTGACCGAATCAGCAAAGATCGTTTGACGGAAGACGGCCAACTCGACCCGGAGTTTCCCGGTGGCCTGCCGGAGATCTACGCCACGATTGGCGAAGTGGTCACTCGGCGAAAACCGGCTCGTACGTCGGCTACAGAACGAATCGTGGCGATACCGATTGGCATGGCGATCTGCGACGTCGCTCTCGGGCATCTCACTTTCACGATGGCTGTCGAACGCGGAGCCGGTCAGAAGTTTCGTCTGCTCTGACTGCATGTTTCGTGCGTGCATGCCGCTCATCCGAACAAATCAAGGATCGGCGAACCGTCATTGGCTGAATACGGTCGCCCCGTCCTGTCGTGAGAGGAGGAAACGGGTCAGGTCTTTAATGGTTCGCAACGGCAGCTGCCATCGTCGCCGCAAGCTCGGCAGGCGGCTGAAAAGTGGAGGAAGTTCGCAGGCGGACCGTCGGACTCATGACTTCATTGGGTTGTATCCGTTGGCTTTGATTTCACTGGCCAATTCCGTTCGAGCCGTCTGAAGATCGGGCAGTCCTCTTTTGCGATACTGTTCTCGTCCCAGTCTGACGGCGGTCTGGATTTCAGTGAATTTCATCTGACAATCGTCTGCTTTGTCTGCGAGGGTATTCCATTCAGCGACCGCTACTTCGAACTTTCTGCGAACGATTGATTCGCTGTTGCTCGCTACCATCACCTCATTGATGTCGAACGCAATCCCGAGCAAGGCAATGCCCTTTCCGACCTTTGCCAGGTTTGCAGCCTTCGTGTGTTGACCCTCTGCCTTCATCACTTCGCCCAGCGAACTGACGTAGGAACCGGCCCCTGTCGCTGCTCGACTACCCCAGTTTGCCGACCAGGACGTCGATACTCCCATCATATCGTCCAGAACAATCTGTCCGAAACCGATCACCGGGGCAGCCAAAACTGTAATCGCTCCGGCTGGAAGGATCAGCGGAGTGATCACAACCAGCAGCGCATTGATTTTCAGCTGGTTCATCGACTGTGCTTTCAGTTGTTGAGCCCGCTTCAGTTCTGCTTCGATCGCCGTCAATGACTTGAACGCAGCCGCCGCCGCTGCGCGAACCTGCGTAACCGAAATCGTCGAGATGAGGCTGATCACGCGGTAGGAGCAAAGATCATCCAGAATCCAGTTTTCAATGGTCATCAGCGAAAGTGCCGACACGCAGACGTTGTAAATGCGTTCGATCAGCCGTTGCTTCAAAGCTGCCACAGAAGCGGACAACAAGTCCTTGTTGGCAAGACTCTGGATATCTCTGATGTTGACGCCCAGGTCATCATACGCTTGGTTCAGGTAGTCCAGATCCCGCTCGAGCTGCGATGCTGTTGTTGAGTTCCAGAAGCCGGAGAGCCGACCAAGGTTGGTCATGGCTCGGTCCTGCTCATGCAGGACACGTTCCTCCAGGACGGCCAGACACTTCTTGTACCAGCCGGCTCCCATGACGTAGTCAATGGCGGCTGTGTCAATCGTCAGTTGCTGCGGCATGAAATGGTCTCCCGAGGCGGTTGTCCAGGCGCACGATGTCTCGAAGAATGTTCGTCGTCTTCGAACTCAATGCGTTCGGATACTTCTTGCGCTCCAGGAAATCCCGGAAAACTCTGCAAAAGTCCGGAATCATCACTGCTGGAGTTCATCGGCCGTTAAACGCCGCAATGGAATCGGCCAGCAACTGTGCGTGGATCAACGGCATCCAGTGTGTTCCGCCGGGAATGATCTTCAGCGTCGATCCGGCAATTGATTGCTGAAGCCGTTGCGCCTGAATGACGGGAAAATGCCTGTCAAATTCGGCCCAGAGAATTAACGTTGGGCAGTGGATCGCACGATAGAGGTCTGGAAGCTGACTCATCATTCCCTGATAACCCGCGCACATCTTACTGATGAAACGTCGGACTGTCTGTGATGAAAAAGCTGTCCGGAAGTCGTTTCGCAGCGGTTCATCGATCCGTTCGCGTCGTGGAAGAAACGTCCGTTCGGCGCGACGGAAGATGACGCCATACAGGCGTCGCAGGGCGAACCGATTAAAGCCGAATCTGCGCAGTAGTCGAATTTCCCAGGATGTCTTCTCATCGCCAAACACCAGCGAGTTCATGACAACCAGTTGCCGCACTCGATCCGGGTACATTGATGCAAAAGCCAGCGCGGGTTGGCCACCCATATCAATCCCGACGATGACTGGTCGCCGCAGATTCAGCTCATCGAGGATCGTCAGCAGGCGCGTCGCCTGCAGTTGCGGGGTCGCTCCGCCCGGCCACTCGTCGCTGTAACCCATTCCTGGCCAGTCAAAGGCGATGACTTCGAACCGGTCCGCCAGCAGCGGGGCCATGCGGCTCCAGATCTGAAGGTTCTCCGGATAGCCATGCAGCAAAACGAGCGGCTGACCGTGACCGAGCCGAGCTATTCGCAAACGTTTTCCGTTGCTCAATCGAATGTGGTCCGTGGCCAGCAGCGATGCAGACTCAGTCATGGACCGATCCCGGCATCCGCAAGCAGTCGATCGGCGGCGAGGATTCCGCTGATCGCACAAAAGCTGACCCATTGACCGGGGTGCGTCGCGCTGCCGGCAAGGTAGAGGTTGCGAATCCACGGACTCCGGTGCCAAACACCACCGGCTCGGAGCCCATGGGCAACAGCGTGGCCGAGATCAGCGAGACGACAAACACCGTGCTCAGGCCGAACTTGGGCAAGGCCAGGGCGACCAGCAGCGATTCGATCCAGGCTTCCATGGCCGTGCATCTTAGTTAGCCCGGCCAGGACAGGGGCGGTGGCTATACTCCTGCCTCCTTTTTTAGCACCTTTGCCCCCTCCCCCGCTTGCCATGCGTCTGGGTCCCTTCGAGTTGCCGAACCGACTCTTCGTCGCGCCAATGGCGGGCGTCACCGACCGGCCGTTCCGCCAGCTGTGCAGACGCCTGGGTGCGGGCTACGCGTTCAGCGAAAGGGTGACGTCGCGGCGCGAGCTGTGGGTTTCATTGAAGACCTCGCGCCGCGCCGACCATGCCGGCGAGCCTGGGCCGATCGCGGTGCAGATCGCCGGCACCGATGCGGCCATGATGGCCGAGGCCGCGGCCTACAACATCGACCGCGGCGCGCAAATCATCGACATCAACATGGGCTGCCCGGCCAAAAAGGTATGCACAAAGTGGGCCGGCTCGGCGCTGATGCGCGACGAGCCACTGGCGCTGGCGATTGTCGAGGCCGTGGTGCG
>JANNGQ010001306.1:0-4488 GCA_031403975.1 Planctomycetota bacterium | reverse complement strand
TCGTAGTCTTCATTATAGAGCAGCTGACGCCCCTTGTCTCCGTTCTGCCACTTCATATAGACACTGAACGACGGACGGTGACGAACCTTGAGATCGATTGTCTGCAGATCCGTCATGTCTCCGTTGATGCGTTCGTGTTTGTTGAACTGAACGGTGTAAGTGTCAACGTTCTCAACAAATCTCGCGCCGTCCTGCAGCAGCAGCAGCGAAAACTTGATCGCGTCACTATTGGTCATCACCATGCTGTTCGGCGCGACGGGCGATACCGCGGCGGATGCGTTTTCCGCGACCTCAGAGACCAGGCGGGCAGCGGCGTCAGGTGGCAGAGGTACGTCGGCAGTACTGATCGTCGAGACGGTAACGAAGGACAGTTCTTCTCCGGCGGGTGCAGGATCAAAACTCCCGCAAATCACCGCCACACAGCTGGCTAAGAGAGTCAGCGCAAGGAAATTCGGCTTTCCGGAGGACACACAGGAACTGCGACGCGGCATCGGGGATTTACCTTTTCTTGACACGGTGCGCCTGCTCAGTTTCCCTGGTATTCAGGAATTCCATGCGGCGGCTACAAGCCACAGATCCGATCACTTTCCGTGTGCGTGATGTGGCCGAATCGCCGGAATCCGTCCCGGAATGAATCTGACATGCTGTGGACAAATCCCGCGCCTCTCTCGTTCCGATACAGTGCGCCCACGGACCGCCGTCCCCGCAGGGACAGATTCGCGAAGTCCGTCGTCCGCCCGAGTGTCACCAGTTGCGGAAGATCGGCCGATTCTGCCGAATGGACAACGCAGGGGCGAACACTGCCGGAGATCAGAGAGAGTATCGCTGAACACACGTCTCAGCACGCTTCAGATCGTCCTGATCCGACTGATTTGTTCCGGCTGGTCCGGACGAATGCCTGGGGAATTGAAGGGCGGAATTTTTGTTTTGAACAATTCCTCAAAGAGCAGACAGCTTGCCCTGTTTCGCCCGACTTCCGGACTGCTGATCCCGATACCTCGGGAAGAATCACCCGATTTGCGTTTCTCAGGAAGTCCGGCATGATGCGCAGATGTCGCCTATTCCGTTGAATATCGCTGACCGCCTTTATCGTTCTGCGCAGCTCGTACCGAATCAGCCGGCCGTGTTATGTCCGGAGTCCCGCGACACTGCAGGAAGGTATGTCTGGACTCAGATCACGTTTTCCGAGCTGGATCAGGAGGCGGATGCAATCGCTCGCGGACTGACGGCACTCGGCGTCCGAAAAGGACATCGGCTCGTCCTGATGGTGCGGCCTTCAATTGAATTTATTGCGCTGACGTTTGGAATCTTCCGTTCCGGTGCGGTCTGTACATTGATCGATCCCGGCATGGGAAAAGGCCGCGTATTGAAGTGTTTGGACGAGATTGATCCAGACGGATTCGTGGCAATTCCGCCCGTCCATTGGATTCGCAGGCTCATGCCCTGGCGATATCGGAGTGCCAGATTCAATGTGATCGTCAATCAGAGTTTCTGGCAACTTGGCTGCGTGTCGTATCGGCAATTGGTTGAGGCCGGGCGAAATACGGAGATCGAGTGTTCCCGGACGAACTCCAGTGATCCGGCAGCAATTATCTTTACCAGCGGAAGCACCGGACCTCCCAGGGGCGTGCTGTATGAGCACGGGATGTTTGACGCACAAGTCGATCTGATCCGCGATGAATACGCCATTCAGCCGGGAGAGACAGATCTCCCGGGATTCCCGCTGTTCGCACTGTTCAACCTCGCGATGCAGGTCACAACCGTCATTCCCGACATGGACCCGACTCACCCGGCGCAGGTCGATCCCGAGCGGATTCTGGAGGCGATCCGCAGTCAGGGAGTCACTCAGGCGTATGGTTCGCCCGCAATGTGGAACCGCATCGGCCGGCATTGTGAACAGCACGGACTGCGGCTGCCAACCTTGAAACGAGTTCTCTCAGCAGGTGCCCCCGTGCCGATTCATGTCTTGCGCCGCATGACCGCGGCCCTCGAACCGAAGGCCGACATCTTTACGCCGTACGGTGCAACCGAATGTCTGCCCGTCGCATCAATCGGAGGCCGCGCGATACTGAATGAGACAGCGGCACTGACGTCACAGGGCAAGGGGACGTGTGTCGGCAGCGTGTTTCGCCGGATGGAAGTCCGGATCATTGACGTGACATCCGGTCCGATCCACGACATCCGTGAGACAAGACTCCTGCCGACCGGTCAGATCGGCGAGATTATCGTCAGAGGCCCGGTTGCAACGCGTGAGTACTTTCGTCGCCCGGACGCCACAGCTCGGGCCAAGATTGCCGACGGAACAGGCTTCTGGCATCGCATGGGAGACACCGGCTATTTCGATGAATCGGGACGACTCTGGTTCTGCGGCCGCACCGCTCATATCGTCTTCGCGGAGTCCGGACCGATGTATTCCGTCTGTTGTGAAGCGATCTTCAACAATCATCCGTCCGTCTACCGCAGCGCACTTGTGGGGATCGGTCCGAAGGGATCACAGACACCTGTCATCGTGACGGAACCGGAAGACGGACATTTTCCCGAATCGGCGACTTCGAAAGCTCAACTCCGCAAAGAACTTCTGAATCTGGCAGTTGCCAATCCGCTGACCGCCCGCATCGGCGATGTGCTGTTTCATCGCTCGTTCCCTGTAGACACTCGCCACAACGTGAAGATCAACCGAGAGCAACTCGCACTCTGGGCCGCACGGCAATGAACGACGTGCAGGATGTTTGTAGCCGGATTCGTGAGAATTCGGGCCTGGCCGCTTGACTCCGAAGTCTCACGACTCCGGCTACGAACCCATTCCGCATGGGGACTGTCGGATTAGTGGGGATTCCTCGTGGGGCAGTCTTCCAGCCTGCCTGGACTTTTGAGAAACGTAAGTGTTATTGAATCAACGAGGCCGGCTGGAAGCCAGCCCCACGATTAAGAGGCCGGCTGGAAGCCAGCTCCACGGTAAAACCGACAGTCCCCGTTGCCGGTTGGGCGCACTTGTTTGAGGACTCATCTGACGATCTATTCTCCGATCGCTGCGATTAACCGTTCGCGGACCTGTCTGGGGTCCGCGCCGGAGACTTGTTTCATGATGATTCCGATCAGCGGGCCGATGGCATTCTGTTTTCCGGACCGGAAATCCGCTACGGCGTGGGGTTTGGCGGACATTGCGGCAGCGATGGCTTTGTCGAGTTCTCCGGTGTCGCGGACGATTTCCAGCCGTCGGTCCAGGATCAGCCGTTCGACGTCCGCAACACCGATGGCTCGACCGTTCCCGACATCGTCCTTCAGTGCGGCATAAACGTCGCGACCGCTCTTCGTCGTGATTCGACCGGACACGATGCAGGTCAGCAGCGTCCCAAGGATTTCCGCCGTGACCGGAAACACACCAATCGTCAGTCCGGCCGCGTTCAGATCCCGCAGCACATCCTGAGTCACCCAGTTGGCCGCCGTCTTGCCATCGCCGCACAGACGAGTGACGTTTTCAAACCAGACTGTCAGTTCCGGTCCCTGATCGAGGATGACTGATGCGTCATAGTCAGACAGGCCGAGGTGCTTCGTAAACCGCTCGCGCCGGGCGGCAGGAGTTTCCGGCAATGAACCGCGGATAGCTTCAATCTGCTCAACTGTCGTGGTGACCGGCATCAGGTCTGGATCGGGGAAGTAGCGGTAGTCGGACGACTCTTCCTTTTCTCGCTGACCAAACGTGACCGATCGTTCTGCGTCCCAGCCGCGAGTCTGTTTCGGTACGTCGCCCTTCTTCTGTCCGGTCTTTCGCCATTGACCGACCTGCCTGCGAACTTCGTACTCGACCGCCAGCTCAACGTTGCGAAAGCTGTTCATGTTCTTCAATTCGACGAGCGGTGTCGGCGTACGTGTACCATCCGGGTTGTGAATATGCAGATTGACGTTGGCGTCGCATCGCAGACTGCCTTCCTGCATGTTGCAGTCGGAGACGCCGATGAACAACAGCAGCGATCGCAGGTCTTCCAGATACCGTCTGGCTTCTGAGGCAGAGCGCAGATCCGGTTCGCTGACAATTTCCAGCAGCGGCGTTCCGCAGCGGTTCAGATCGACGCGGCTGTCGGCTCCGTGGCCTGATTCATCGTGGATATTCTTGCCGGCATCTTCTTCCAGGTGAGCCCTCGTGATGCGAATCCGGCGAGCCGGCCGATCAGCATCATCTGCGGCAATCTCCAGCCAGCCCTGAGAGCTGAACGGCAGGTCATACTGACTGATCTGATATGCCTTCGGCAGGTCCGGATAGTAGTACTGTTTGCGATCCCATCGCGTGAACCTGGCAATCTCACAATTGAGCGCAAGGGCCGTCCTCAATGACAGATCGAATGCAGCTCGGTTCATTACGGGAAGTGACCCCGGCAGGCCAAGGCACACGGGGCACGTCTGCGTATTCGGCTCGTCAGGCCGAAACTCCGTCGAACAGCCGCAGAAGAGTTTTGTATTGGTCCGAAGCTGTACATGAACTTCCAGGCC
>JANNGQ010001305.1:0-6741 GCA_031403975.1 Planctomycetota bacterium | reverse complement strand
GCGGCGGAAGTTGCGGAATAGGCAGTGGGCAGTGGGCAGTTGTGTTGAATAGGTCATTCTTCTGGAGGAACACATTATGCAGGATCGCATTGTTTATCGCGGACTGACGTTCGACGACGTGCTGTTGGAGCCGGGTTACAGCGAAGTTGTGCCCTCAGAAGTGGACATCAGCTCGCTGCTGACGCGGAACATTTCCCTGAATGTGCCGATCGTGAGCAGTCCCATGGACACGGTCACGGAAAGCGACATGGCTGTGGCGATGGCGCAGCTGGGAGGGATCGGGATCATCCACAAGAACATGACGATTGAGCAGCAGTCGATGCAGGTCGATCGCGTCAAACGAAGCGAGCACGGAGTCATTGTCGATCCAGTGACGCTTCCTCCCGAGACACCGGCCGGTGAAGCCGTTCGACTGATGGATGAACGCAATATCGGCGGAGTTCCGATTACCGTAAACGGGCGGCTGGTCGGCATCCTGACTCGCCGCGATCTGAGGTTTCTTGAATCCAAAGACCGCCCGGTCTCTGAAATCATGACGAAGGATAATCTCGTCACCGCTCCCGAAGATACGAGTCTGGAAAAAGCCGAGCGGATCCTGCTGGAAAACAAGGTCGAGAAACTGCTGCTGGTGGACGATGATTATCAGTTGAAAGGACTGATCACAATCCGAGACATCGACAAGAACCTGCAGTTTCCGCGGGCTTCGAAGGATTCACGCGGTCGTTTGCGGGTTGGTGCCGCAGTCGGAGTTTTTGATCTCGACCGGGCCGCTCAGTTGGTGGAAAAAGGTGTTGACGTTCTGGTCGTGGACAGCGCTCATGGACATTCCCGCAATGTGATTGAGACGGTTGCAGCGATCAAGCGGCAACTGCAGATCGATGTGATTGCGGGGAACGTGGCAACTGAAGAAGGAGCAAGAGCTTTGGCGGATGCCGGAGCAGATGCCGTGAAAATCGGCATCGGGCCGGGGTCCATCTGTACAACTCGAATCATTTCCGGGATCGGAGTTCCTCAGCTGAGCGCGATTGACAATGCAGCGAAGGCGCTGAGGGGAACCGGCATTCCGGTGATCGCTGACGGAGGAATCCGGTTCAGCGGAGATATTACCAAGGCCCTGGCGGCAGGAGCGTGGACCGTGATGGTCGGCGGTCTGCTGGCGGGTGTCGATGAGAGCCCCGGAGAGATGATTCTCTTCCAGGGCCGAAGCTTCAAGCGATACCGCGGAATGGGCTCGCTGGGAGCGATGGTCAAAGGCAGCAGCGAACGTTACCGGCAGGGACACGCTTCAGCGGGTGACCAGGCAAAACTGGTTCCGGAAGGCGTGGAAGGTCGCGTTCCTTACAGAGGAGCTCTGCAGGCGCTGATATATCAGCTCACGGGCGGTTTGCGTTCCGGCATGGGTTATGTCGGAGTCGGAACCGTTCGCGATCTGCGGGACAAAGCTCGGTTCATCGAGATATCAGCGGCTTCGGTAAGGGAGAACCATCCACATGACATCGCCATCACTCAGGAATCTCCGAACTATTCTGTGGAGCATGCTCCCAAAGACTGACCTGGTCTTCGCCGGTCGTGGTTTGTCACGCCGACTTAGGAATGCCGGTCTCGCAGCGCTGGCACTTGCCGTCCTTGCGTCGTTTGCCGGGGCGGATGAATCTCCCGGTCGTGCGCGGCTTGAACCGGGATCGCCGCAGCCGCCGAAAGAATCCGTCACACAGTCGGAGTCCGGGCGGGCCAGAGTTTCAAAGACAAAGAAATCGCCGGGATACTGGCAGAGTTCCTCTGGTCCGAAGTCTCCGGTGCCAGCCGTTCCAGCATCCCGGACGCGAGTGTTGCCGACAGACGAACCGATCACGAAACCACCACTGGTGCCTGCAGTGCCCGCTCAGGCGGTTGTGATTCCCGGATCCCCCGGAAGAAACACGACCACACCTCCGCTTGCCGGCGACACGAAATCAATGATCAGCGCCGGATCGCGCGACCCTGCACGAAGTCTGAACGACTGGGAATCAGATTTCTCGGCACGGATGGACAACGTCGTTGAGAGAACCGACGTCGATTCGCCTTCAGGCTCCGTCGGTGAATGGTGGTCGGAACGGACTCGGGGCATACTCGATCGCGATCGGCCAGCCCGTCGGAACGCATTTGCAACAGAAGTGGGCCACGTCCGGCAAGCAGCCGCGGGCTTCATCGCGAATCACACTTTGCCCGACGAAGTGGATTTTGACGTCGATGTCTATGACGCAAATCCGAAAGCCCTGATGGCACCGGCGAACGGCCAGTCCGGGGCTCAGGAGAGTGCAAGCGACACAGCAGCAGCTTCCACTGAAAGTCGACTGAAGACCGATATCCGTTCGATTCAGCCGACACTCAGTTACGCACTGAAGAACATTCAGAGCAATCAGCTGCCGGCTGATTTCGATGCGAAAATGGACAATGGTGAATACGTTGCCCGGTCGACCAGCCCGACCGTTCTGCAGTGGGCTCCGACGAATTTCTATCATTATCCGCTGTACTTCGAAGATCCGTCACTCGAGAGGTACGGTCACACCTATCATCCGCTCGTGCAGCCGTTTGCTTCGACTGGACGATTTGCGACGCAGCTGGTGGGTCTGCCCTATCAGATGGCGCTGCACCCGATTGCTTCCCGTGAATACGGTCTGGGTTACTACCGGCCCGGTGAATATGCTCCGAAGAAGCATTATCAGATCCCGTTCAACGAAGAAGCCACATTGATGGAAGTTGCCATCATTACCGGATTGATTCTGATCGTACCGTGATTGCCCGCAGTTCGGACGGCCCGCCTGATCAATAGCATCGATACGATGCGGACGAGACGCGTGCCCTGCGATTCAAACACAAAGAGCGGCCTGGTTACCCAGGCCGCTCTCGTTGTTGAGTGCAGTGAGGCGGGCCATGACTCACGTCCCAACAACGGAGAGAAGAATGCAATGCCCGTGCCAGTCGGCAGGCAGATTTGAATATGCTGAATCGGCTGCTTCCTGTTGCAGATACTCCCACGATTCTGCCGCTGATCCGAGCGATTGACTGCCGGAGTGAGCTGACACCACTCATCGCCCGACCGGCTCCATCCTGCTGATCGCGTTGCGTACTGGAGCATTCTGCGGCGAGCTGTTTCAATCTGCCGCAGCGGTTTGTGAAGACTGTGACAGATCACCACCGAAGACTCGTCACTCTTGCCCGAAAGCGAGAAAGTTTCGACGCTGCCTGATATTGTTACGGGCGCAGACCACACGCTCGGAGGGACTAGAAACAGTTTTCAATACGGATTTCACGGAGACCTAGGATAAACACAACGCGACTTATCCGTACGATCCGTGAAATCCGTGGTCAAGAAATGCGGTTGAAGTTACGACGACATCCGCCGCTCGACACACTTGATTTCTCACACGCTGCGCAAGACTGAATCGTCATCCGCAGGGAATGGCGTCCGATTATTTACGATTGAGTC
Source organism: Planctomycetota bacterium (assembly GCA_031403975.1). Classification (GTDB taxonomy): domain Bacteria; phylum Planctomycetota; class Planctomycetia; order Planctomycetales; family Planctomycetaceae; genus SXXK01. The sequence goes on along the minus strand of JANNGQ010001305.1, from coordinate 3,272 downwards.
CGCATGTATCGATCACTTGATCCTGAAAAAACAATTGACACTCTGAAGACGCTGGAAAACCGGATCGAAGAGCGGTTTCCAGGGGCGAGCCTATGCCGTGTCTGTCAGGAATTGCTGACGATTTCCCGCGAAACGTGCGGACGGATTGCATGGCTTTCGAAAGGACACACGGGCATTCGGGCCGCGGTGCTCTTCGTGATCGGTCTGGCGGTCTGGCTCGGCTGGTATGTGGTTCGACGGTTGAAATTTCACACCGACGGATTCAGCATCGGAGAGCTTGAAGCGGCAACGAACGCTCTCTTTCTTTTTGGCGCGGCACTGTTCTTTCTGTTCACGCTGGAATCCCGCATCAAGCGACAGCGCGTCCTGAAGGCGATTAACGAACTCCGGGCGATCTCTCATGTGATCGACATGCACCAGCTGACGAAAGACCCCAGTCAGGTGCAGTCTCCGGCGGGACAACGCACCCGTTCGTCGCCCCAGCGGACACTGTCTCCGTTTGAACTGACTCGATACCTGGATTACTGCAGTGAGCTGCTGTCTCTGATCGGCAAACTTGCCGCACTGTACGCGCAAAGCACGTCCGACAGCGTTGTGCTGCAGTCCGTCAACGACATCGAAACGCTCACCAGCGGAATCAGCCGCAAGATCTGGCAGAAGATCATGATTCTGGACGACGATCTGCAGCAGACCGATGCCGCAGCCGCCGGGATTGGTCGAAGTCCGGCTCCTGCAGTGAAGCCATCTCCTGCCGCAATTCCTTCAGGACCGTTACCTGTGACGGAACCGAAGGCCTGAGTTGAGCGGCGTACCGGGCGATTCGACGTTGAATACCCGTCAGTTTGTTCTGTTCCGGTGCGACTGTAATGCTTGTTCAATGTCTTCAATGCAGCAAGACGCTGAGAGTTCCGGACACGGTCGCCGGAAAACACATCCGATGTCCGTCCTGTTCCGGAGTCGTTGCTGTTCCGGCAGTCAGCAGTGGTATTCCCTCCACGGGCAAGCCGGAGAATCAGAGTCCACCGACCGCACCATACGGGTCGGGCACCGCTCCGACACTTCGGAAGGCTCGGCCTGTGAGCCGCGACCCATCGAATCCACCGTCGGCCTCCAACTCCGCGAAGCCGCCCGCTGCGTCGAATCCCGCGGCAGCCCGACCGGCAGGCGCAGCCGGCACTCGACAGTTCGGGACGACAGGTTCCGGCAGCAAGGCGGCTGCGTCCCGCGACACTCCGGTCCGCCGGCCGGCACAACAATCAAAGCCAGCCGAACCTGACGAAGAGCTCGATGAGTCTGTCTACAATTCGTACGGCGGCTATTACAGCGATGATGATCCGTACGGTTCCTTCGACGCGAACCCGTTCGCCCCTCCTCAATCAGGATCCGCACAAAGTTCGAGTCGCCGATCCGGCAGTCGAAACGACGCCGCCTCGCGCAGTCTTGCGGGGATTGGCCTGTTGATTCAGGGCTGGGCGACCGTGGCGATTTTCCTGATCGTCGTCGGCGTTCTTGGGCTCGCCTTCCTGACGGCGTCGATGGTCGGTCCCGGCGGCACAGGTACACCACCGCCACGCACGTTTCTGGCAATGTTCGGGCTGGCTGGGATCGGGGTATTTGTGGCGGCGATCACAATCCTGGTCGGCGAGTGTATTTGTCTGGCCATTCCGCAGAAAAGCGGAGCGAAGGGATTGATTGTTGCGTCTGTCAGCATGTTGCTGGTTCAAGTTGTGATCGGGGTACTGCAGGCATTGCTGGCTCCGTACAACAGCGGTTCTCCGTTTGCCCCGCTGCCGATGCGTCAGGGGGCGACTGCTGCGACGGTGCTGATCCCTCTGATTGGTCTATTCGCCGGTCTTGGTCACATGATCTGTTTCGAATTGTTTCTTCGGAGAGCCGCCCTCTATATGAGACGTGATGATCTGGCGAAGCAGGCGTCTATCGTGCTGTTTGGTCTGCCAGGCGGCTTCATCCTGGTCATCGTCTGCGCATTGATCACCCCGTTCGTGGCAGTGCTGCTGGGGCCGGTTTTCGGCCTCCTGATGCTGATCCCGACGATCGGGGGTGCGATCGCTATGCTGGTGTTCGCCGTCATGCATGTCGGCCTGCTGTTCCGCGTCGGGTCGGCGCTGCGCAGCTGAACAGCCATCACTTCTTCAGGATGTTGCCTCAACCGGCTTGTCGGATGTTGCCGCCCGTCGGAGGTCCCTCAGACTCAGTCCGGACTGCGACAGGTAATACCAACCCAGCAGCGTCACCGGAATGTACATGCTGATCTGATAGTACAGTGAGGCGCCCAGCACGAGCGATGGATCGGGCCGGATCTCCTGAGCATTCATACTGACCTGAAAGCACATCTGAATGACACCGAAGTAGCCGGGCGTTGAAGGGAGTGTCACTCCGGCCGCGGTGACTCCCGTCACAATCAGACCTGTCGCAGGAGTCACATCAATGTGAAACGACTTGAGTGCCACATACGCGATCATTCCGTTCAACAGCCATTGCACAAGAGAGCTGAGCGTGATCAGAAACACGGCCCGGCCGCTGCGCAATGCGCCAAGTCCGTCGGCTCCGGTACGCAGCATCTCCAGCAGCCCGGTCGTCAGTTTCGACGGCAGAGACGGAAACCAGCTCAGAGTCCAGGCGAAGAACCTGATCGAGTGGTCTGTCCAGATCAGGTAGATCACCACCGCCACTACCATTGCGCCGGCAAATGCGCCGAGCCCCATCGCACCGTGACGATAATTTTCCGGCAGTTCGTCTGTGAACAGTAACCCGACGCCGAACAGAGCCAGAATTGCCAGAACGTCGAAGATGCGTTCGAGTATGACTGTGGAAAGCACAATGCTCGCCGGAACGCCATATTTCCGTTGCACGACGAAGACGCGAATGAACTCACCAAGATGCGCCGGCAGGATATTGTTCGCAGCGAATCCGATCAGCATCGGCGGGAAGAGCTGCTGAAACGTGAGCGGTGCCGCCGGAGCCAGCAGCCACTGCCAGCGGATCGTCTTCAGCCAGTAGAATCCGAACAGCAGTGCCAGCATCAGAGGCAATGTCCGATAGTTGGCGTTTGCAAATCCCGCTTTCAGTTGATCGGGATTTGTGCCCTTCAGTGACCACGCGAAGCAGCCGACCGTAATGACGATCCCCAGAATCAGAAAAATCGTTCGCTTCATGGGATTCGACGTAACGGATCGGACTGGTCGGTTGAGTCAGGGCGGTAGCCGAAGTCGAGTGCCCTCGGACCTGGAGACTGTCGGTTTTATCGTGGG
>JANNGQ010001304.1:0-1743 GCA_031403975.1 Planctomycetota bacterium | reverse complement strand
GCTGACCGATCGTTCACTGATGCAGATTGCTCAGGGGATTTCCGGGGAGTTCGGCAAGATCTCCGCTGAGAAGCTCGGCAAGGATCTGCTGACGATCGTTGCCGACAGTTCAGAAGCCGGTTCGGATGTTGTCCGCACGGCCTCTGGTGCGCCCGCGACATCCGGAAAACCAGGCGGTGGTCCGACTCAGACTCCAAATCTGGATCAGTACACAATCGATCTAACCGCACGAGCCCGCGCTGGAAAGATTGATCCGGTCCTCGGACGCGACCAGGAAATCCGGCAGATTATCGACATCCTCACACGACGGCGTCAGAACAACCCGATTATGACAGGTGAAGCGGGCGTCGGGAAAACGGCCGTCGTGGAAGGTTTCGCGCTGCGAGTGGCTCAAGGAGATGTTCCGCCGGCACTGCAGACAATTGCGATCAGGACGCTGGACCTCAGCCTGCTGCAGGCCGGAGCCGGCGTGAAAGGTGAATTCGAAAACCGCCTGAAGTCGGTCATCGAAGAAGTGAATCGCTCGGTGACGCCGATCATCCTTTTCATCGATGAAGCCCATACTCTGATCGGAGCCGGCGGACAGGCCGGGCAGGGCGACGCGGCCAATCTGCTCAAGCCGGCGCTGGCACGAGGTGAATTGCGCACAATCGCCGCGACGACCTGGGCCGAATACAAGAAGTACTTCGAACGCGATGCCGCACTTGCACGGCGGTTTCAGGTTGTCAAAGTCGAAGAGCCCAGTGAAGAAAAGGCTATTGCGATGATGCGCGGGCTTGTGGACACGCTGCAGAAGCATCACAAGATCGAAATCCTCAATGAGGCTGTTGAAGATTCGGTGCGGCTGTCGAACCGGTATATCTCCGGTCGTCAGCTGCCGGATAAGTCGGTGAGTCTGCTCGACACGGCCTGTGCCCGAGTGGCGATCAGTCATACGACGCTGCCGCCGGCTCTGGAGGACTGTCAGCGAACTATTGATCAGACGACCGTCGCCATCGAAGTTCTGCAGCGAGAAACGGCGACCGGGGCAGATCATGCGGAGAGACTTGCGAAACTCACCCAGAAAAAATCTGACACTGCCGCGCGATATGACCAGCTGAAGGAGCAGTGGCAGAAGGAAATGGATCTGATCAAACAGGTCCGCGACATTCGCTCAAAACTATCGGGCGAAGTCATCGCGGCGCAGAAGCCGGCTGCGGACGGGAAGGCTGTCGCTGATGCAAAACCTGGCGCCGGAGCAAAACCCGCCGCCGCCGCAACTGTTGCTGCTGCGGTACCAGCCGCGCCGCTGACGGAAGACGACCGCAAGAAGCTGCTCGGGGAACTGGATGAACTGAACCGGAAGCTCAAAGCCGTTCAGGGTGAAAACCCGCTGATGCAGGCCTGCGTAGACTCTCAGGCCATCGCGGAAATCGTCTCGTCGTGGACCGGTATCCCTGTAGGACGGATGGTCAGCGATGAAATCCTGACGATTCTGAAACTCGGCGAACGCATGGAAGAACGAGTCGTCGGGCAGTCACATGGGTTGGAAGCCATCGCCCAGAGGATCCGGACGTCGCGTGCAAATCTGACGGACCCCAGTCGACCGATCGGTGTGTTCTTTCTGGTCGGTCCCAGCGGCGTCGGCAAGACGGAAACAGCCATCACGCTGGCAGAACTGCTGTATGGCGGCGAACAGACCATGACGACGATCAACATGAGCGAGTTCAAAGAAGAGCACAAGGTATCGCTGCTGATGGGATC
>JANNGQ010001303.1:0-2039 GCA_031403975.1 Planctomycetota bacterium | reverse complement strand
TGCTTTGGCCAGTCCCAGGGCCGTTTTCGAATCCAGAATCAGTGACAGTGCCCCTCCGATGTGATAGCAGAGTTTGTCACAGGTATCGCAGTTGCAGAGCAGCCGTCGTTCCTGATCAGCCCGCTGCGTGATCGTCACAATCACCCCTTCATTGGGCAGGGACAAACGGAACAGGTCGCCCTGCATCATGACCTGCTCGTCGATGTTCTCAACGGCGATGCGACCTCCGGCGTAGAGCAGCTTCTTGCCTTCATCATCGCCGCCCAGCAATTGCACGGCCTGAGCAAATGTCAGCCGGGACAGGCGGTCCGTGAGCGTCAGATCTTTGGACTTCTTGATTGTCGTTGCCATCGGGTGATCTCCGTAAGCGGTTCAGCAGGAACGGTGACAGGCGTTGTGATGCGTTCAGCGAGCCTTGTCCATGACCACGCACCGGAAAGTCGGTGGTTCGACCGGATTGGTGGCAGAATAATCACAACCTGCGCGACGAACGCAATCGTAGAGCATGCGACGCATGTCGTGAAATGATGGCAGCTTCAGCCCACACCGGAGCATATTCGAATCGTCGTGCGTGCAGTCGGTCGTAGCCCGGTCGCTGCTTGTCGCATCCGGAACATACGGATCTGAAATTGCTGCGAGGCTGAACCGGAAACTCGATCTCGAGGCCGTTCGGACTCATGTTCCATCTGGCTTCCGAGTAATCCAGGGACTTGTGTTTCTCGATCGCATTCAGGATAGTCTTGAGTTGTACTCTCGGGTCTCTGTTGCGAGGACTGATGTCGTTAGACAACACCAGTTTACGAAACACGCCTCAGGATGCACTTCCTTCATTCTTCATTCGCGGGCCGCCGCCCAGGCCATGCGACGCATCTTGATCAATCACGCGCGGCTCTGGGCGGCGAAAAGAATTCCTGAGACTGTTTCGACGCGGATTATGCCTTTCGAGATGAGAACCGCGAATTCAACTCCGGAGACCTGATCATGCCACTCGATCCCCGCCGCGTGAAAGAGTTGTTCGGCGCTGCTTCCGAACTGGCCGATCCTCAGGCCCGTCAGGCTTTGCTCGATCGGGAGTGCGGTACCGATGGCGAACTTCGGCAGCGGCTCGACCTGCTGCTCGCCGACCACGATGCACCTCACGCCGCCTTGAACCAACCGCTCGTGGCCGAGGTACCCGATGCCACCGATGCTTACGAATCACTTACGGACGCGGTCCCGGCCGAGGCCGTCGGGTCGGTCATCGCCGGCAAGTACAAACTGCTTCAGGAAATCGGCGAGGGGGGCATGGGGTCCGTGTTCATGGCGGATCAGACGCAACCAGTCAAACGCCGCGTGGCCGTCAAAGTCATCAAGGCGGGGATGGACTCGGCCCGCGTGCTAGCCCGCTTCGAGGCAGAACGGCAAGCCCTCGCCCTGATGGACCACCCGAACATCGCCAAGGTGCTCGACGCCGGAGCGACCGAGAACGGCCGGCCCTTCTTCGTGATGGAACTGGTGAAGGGCATCCCGCTCACCCAATTCTGCGACGAGCACAAGCTGCCTGTGCTCGACCGCCTGAACCTCTTCATGCAAGTCTGCTCGGCGGTGCAGCACGCGCACCAGAAGGGGATTATCCACCGCGACCTGAAGCCGACCAACATCCTGGTCGAAAGCCACGACGACAAGCCGGTCCCCAAGGTGATCGACTTCGGGTTGGCCAAGGCCACGAGCGGAATGCCGTTGACCGAGCACTCGCTGTTCACCGCGTTTGGTCAGGTATTGGGGACACCGCTGTACATGGCCCCGGAGCAGGCGACGTTCAACGCCATCGACATCGATACGCGGGCCGACGTCTACGCCCTGGGCGTGATCTTGTACGAGCTGCTCACCGGCACGACGCCGATCGAGCGCGAGACGTTCAAGAAGGCGGCATTCGACGAAATGCTGCGAGTGATCCGCGAGCAGGAACCGCCGACGCCAAGCAGCCGGATCAGCAGTGCGGAGTCCAGGGCGAGCCTGGCGGCATTGCGGAAGATCGAGCCGGTCAAGCTGGGCCGATT
>JANNGQ010001302.1:0-2485 GCA_031403975.1 Planctomycetota bacterium | reverse complement strand
CGCGGCTCCGGCTACTACATCGACGTCGGTGCATCGGAGCTGATCGCCGACGGCCGCATAAAGCTCAAGTCGGGCGTCGAGGTCGCGCGACTCACGGCCGACTCCGTCGTGAATCCTGCAGCGATGTTTTCCCCGGCACAGATCAACTACGGGATGACAATGCGTGGGATTTTCTCGATTCACACGGCGAAGGCATTTGAGAACAACGTGGAAATTGCCTTTGAGGCACCTGCAGCCGGTGATGGCACTCTGAAGATTCTGCACTTTTCAATCAGCGACATCCCCGACAGCACGGGTTACCAGCCGCGAGTCGCCGACAGCCGGGTGGGATATTTCACAACGACTTACAGCGACCTTGCCAAGTACGACGACCGTGAAACCCGCATTCGCTACATCAATCGCTGGCACCTGGAAAAGGCCGATCCGAAACTCAAGATCAGCCCACCCAAGAACCCCATTGTGTTCTACATCGAACACACAACTCCGGTGCGGTACCGCCGCTGGGTTCGCGACGGAATTCTGGCCTGGAACTCGGCCTTTGAAAAAGTGGGCATCGCCAACGCCATTGAGGTTTATTATCAGGACGCCGCTTCCGGCGCACATATGGATAAAGATCCGGAAGATGTCCAGTACAACTTCATTCGCTGGCTGAACAATGACGTCGGTACGGCGATCGGCCCCAGTCGAGTCCACCCGCTCACGGGACAGATTCTGGACGCAGACATCATTTTGACCGACGGCTGGATTCGCCACTATCAGAAGCAGTTTGCCGAAGCACTGCCGAAGATTGCGATGGAAGGCTACGGCCCGGATACACTGGCGTGGCTGGCGGAACATCCTGACTGGGACCCGCGAATCCGCCTGGCTCCGCCGTCAATGCGAAATGTGATCTCGGCGAAAATTGCCCGCGAGGCAGCATTGCCGTATGCCGGGCATCCATTGGCAACCGCGGATTCACGAATGATGGGTGACGACGAATTTGACGGTCTGAGCCGTGCCTCCCAGATGAACGGCATGTGTCTCGCAGCCGATGGTCTGTCGTTCGACCTGGCCGTCATGAAAATGACGATGGAGCTGCTGCAGTCTCAGGAAACTCCGCCAGTTGCAGAGGGTGAAAAGAAAGACGAGAAGGCTGAAGAAAAGAAAGAAGAAAAGAAGGATGAGCCCCCCAAAGAACAGATGCTTGACGGGATGCCGGAATCCTTCGTGGGCCCGCTGATCGCTCACCTTGTAGCCCACGAAGTGGGACACACGATGGGTTTGCGCCACAACTTCAAGGCTTCCAGCGTTTACACGCTGAGTCAGATCAACAGTGATGAAGTCAAAGGCAAGAAACAGCTTGCCGGCTCAGTGATGGACTACATCGGCACCAACTTGCGACTCGACTCTGGCGCTGTTCAAGGTGACTACTGCATGACGGGCGTTGGACCATACGACATTTGGGCCATCGAATACGGTTACACCACCGGCGACCTGAAGCCGATTCTGGCACGAGTGGCCGAACCGGAACTGGCCTATGCCACGGACGAAGACACAGGCGGGCCTGATCCTCTGGCCCGACGTTACGACTTCACGAAGAACCCACTGGATTTTGCAGAAGAGCAGACCCGGCTGGCAGCTCATCATCGTGCCAGACTGCTGACGGGATTCCTCAAGGACGGAGACAGTTGGGACCGTGTGCGTTACGGCTATGAGATGATCCTGGCGCTGCAGACGAAGTCGCTGTCCATGATGGCCGGCTGGGTGGGTGGCGCCCACATCAATCGCGACAAGAAAGGTGACCCGAACGGACGCAAACCAGTGGAAGTTGTCCCGGTGGATACTCAGCGAAAGGCCCTGAATTTCGTCCTGAACAATGCGTTCAAAGACGAATCATTCGGCCTGACGCCGGAGCTGGTCACCGCGATGGGGCTCGACAAGTGGTCGGACAACATGTCGTCCATGATGGAAGAATCCACATGGCCGATTCACGACCGGATCATGGGCATCCAGGCATCCGCTCTGACCAGCCTGATGAACCCGACAATCCTGAAACGCGTCTACGACAATGAAGTCCGCACTCCTGTCGATCAGGATTCTCTGACTCTGCCGGAACTGCTCAACACAGTCTCCGGTGCCGTCTGGACAGAACTGGAAGCAAAAGCCGAGGGCGAATACACGGCTCGCAAGCCGCTGATCTCAAGCCTTCGCCGTAATCTGCAGCGTGAACATCTGGAACGCCTGATCACACTGAACCTCCCCGGCAGTTCTCAGGGAGCCGCCGGACGGACGATCTCGACTCTGGCATGCGAACAGTTGCGTCAGATCGTAAAGAAGATCGAAGCGGCCCAGGCAGCGGCAGCAGGCAAACATGATCCGTACACCACGGCTCATCTCGCTCAGGCCAAAGACCGCATCACGAAGGCTTTGGTGAAAGCTGCAGATGGCGCCGATAGTCTGCCCTTCGCGGCTGATGGGGGCGACAGTGAGAACCAGCTTGGCCCGC
>JANNGQ010001301.1:0-4182 GCA_031403975.1 Planctomycetota bacterium | reverse complement strand
CACGCTGGCGCCGCACTGCCTTCGGTTCGGCGCGCAATTCCCGGTAGATTTCCACACGATCCCCTGCCTGCAGGACGGTGTGGCTCCGTTTCTCGCCGCGGCGACAATCATCGTTTATGCCGGGGCGGTGATCGTGACATTTCTGTTTGTGATCATGCTGGCTCAGCAAAGCGGCGCTGCAGGATATGACAAACGTTCAAAGCAGGCACTTCCGGCAATTGTCTCGGCCTTTGTTCTGCTCGGTGCCATCACAATGGTACTGCAGAGTGAATCTCTGCAACTGGAATTGCCTGAGGTCGTTGCAATGGCTCCCGACGAATCAGCAGGCAGTGCGCGGAGTGGCGGTGAGGGAATGGCGAAGACACTTGGGCAAAAACCTCCGGCTCCTCCAAAAATACCCAATTATCTCAGCAGGGCGGATCGACAGCATCCTGTGGGAAATATGAAAGGGCTCGGCCGTTCTCTGTTTGGTGACTATCTGTTTGCGGTCGAGATTGCCGGGACACTGTTGCTGGTGGCCAGTATTGGTGCCATCGCGATCGCTCCTCGCCGGGGAGAGGGAACACTATGACGCCCGACGATCAACGATTTCTGCTGGTCGGTGCAGGACTATTCATACTCGGAGCCATCGGCTTTCTGACGCGCCGCAACCTCATTCTGATGGTGCTCTCGGCAGAGCTGATGCTGCACGGCGTCTCGCTGACACTGGTCACGTTCGGACGAATGCACCAGACCAACGAAGGCCAGGCCTTTACGATTTTCACTTTGACCGTTGCTGCGTGCGAAGCCGGACTGGCACTTTCGCTGGTCCTTTCGCTGTATCGACAATCGCATTCGCTGGATATCAGTATGTGGGCCGAGCTCAGGGAACCTGATGCGGTGTTTCCGGGATCGGACGGGCCCGATACCGGTGCATCGGGCTCGGTGTCAAGTTACGAGAATATTCCGAAGCTGACTACGGCCGGTCTGGTCCCGAAAGACCCGGATCGAAACACATTGTCACCTGTGAATCCCACAACCACCCGGACGTGAACACTCGATGAGTCCGGTCTGTCGAAACGGCCGATCCTCCGAAACCACAATCGATATGAAGTCATCCAGGTTGATCTGAGTCAGATATGTCCGAAGAAATACAACAACTGGTGCTCTGGCTGATTCCGGCAGCTCCGCTGGTTGCTGCCGTTGTAACAGCATTGCTGGGACCGAAACTACTGCATGGCAGGAGTCACCTGCCATGCTGGACGGCGCTGGCCGTATCGTTTGGCTGTTCCCTGATTCTGCTGCTGAAAATACTGCCGGCGATGATGCTGCCGACTCCTTCGGAAGGAGATGTCGTGGCCGTCGCCGGACAATTGCCGGATGCCGAGCGACCTCAGATCGTTGCCCTTGGTTACGAATGGTTGAAAGTCGGATCGCTTTCGGCGAGCGTCGAACTGCGAGCCGACGCGATCACGGCGATCATGCTCAGCATGGTGACCGGAGTCAGTCTGCTGGTCGCGGTGTTCGGTGCCGGCTACATGCACCACGATCCGGGTTACGCAAGATTCTTCGCGGCGGTGTCGCTGTTTGTGTTCTCGATGAACATGCTGGTTCTGTCCGGAAGTTTTCTGCTGCTGTTTGTGTTCTGGGAAGCGGTCGGGCTGTGCAGTTATCTGTTGATCGGATTCTGGTATCACAAGCCATCGGCTGCCGCGGCCGCGAAGAAAGCGTTCGTCGTCAATCGCATCGGGGACTTCGGTCTGATCATGGCCATCTTCCTGATCTGGCAGACGTTCGGATCTCTGGACTTCGCAACGGTCCTGAATAATCCGACTCTGCTTGCCACGATCGATCCATCACGGATTCAGCTCATATGTTTCTGTCTGTTTCTGGGAGCAATGGGCAAGTCGGCTCAGTTTCCGCTGCAGGTCTGGCTTCCCGACGCGATGGAAGGCCCGACTCCGGTCAGCGCATTGATTCACGCGGCGACGATGGTGACGGCCGGCGTGTATCTGGTCGCCCGCTGCACGCCGTTGTTTGCAGCGGCTCCGAATGCACAGCTGGCGGTCTCCGGGATCGGTGCCGTGACAGCGGCGATTGCGGCTCTCACGGCACTGACTCAGACGGACCTCAAGAGAGTGCTTGCTTACTCAACTGTCAGTCAGCTGGGTTTCATGTTCATGGCATTGGGGTGCGGCGCGGCTGGTGCAGAACTGGTGACCCCGGCGGTGACTGCCGGAATGTTCCATCTGTTGACTCATGCGTTTTTCAAGGCTCTGCTGTTTCTTGCGGCGGGCAGTGTGATGCACGCCATGGGTGATGTGATCGACATGCGTCGCTTCGGTGGACTGAAACGGGCTCTGCCGGTCACTCACTGGACGTTTCTCGTGGGCGCCGCAGCACTGGCCGGTGTTCCGTTGCTGGCGGGATTCTGGAGCAAGGATGATATCCTCGCTGTGCTGGCCCGGGCGTCTCAAACCGGGGACCATCGGCTGTATTTCGGAGTGATCCGTGCGATCGCGATCGGGACGGCGTTTCTGACGGCGTTCTACACTTTTCGGGCCTATTTCAGAACATTCTGGGGGCCTGAGAAATTCCCGGAGGAAGCCGGAGATCATCCTCACGATGTATCTCCCGTGATGGCGTGGCCGCTGGGAATTCTGGCAGTCTGTGCCGCGCTGATCGGGCTGGTTGTCGGGCCGACTCATCTGTTTGGCGATTATCTGCAGCAGACAGCGGGATTGACTCGGGAGACTGAACATCATCTGCACTGGGGTGTGATGGCGATGAGCAGCCTGATTGCTGTTGCGGGAATTGGTTTCGCGTGGATGTTCTATGTGGCATCGCCGTCGATTCCGGATTCCATCGCGAAGACAATGAAGCCACTGTTCGTTCTGTCACAGGGCAAGTTTTTCCTGGATGAAATCTTCAAGGGTCTGATCGTGCTGCCGCTGATCGGAATTGCGATGCTGGCAACTGCTGTTGATCGATACGTCATCGACAGCCTCGTGGATGCTGCGGGCGCAGTGCCGAAAGTTCTGAGTGTGATTCCGCGGCAGCTGCACAGCGGAGTTGTGTCGTCCTCTGCCGGAGTCATGTGGGTTGGTCTGGTTGCGGCGGTTGTTCTGGTGCTGAGTTTCCTTTAGGCCAACTGTTGCACCGCCGTTCCGTCGGCGGGAATTCTCGTCGGCCGAAGGCGGGATGACGGAAACTGTGGTTGGCATTCTGAAGTCTGACTGAATACTCATGATCGTTCTGCTGTTTATCTGCCTCGCCCTTCCCGCTGCAACGGCTCTGCTGCTGATGCTGTTCCGCACATCGCTGAACCCGTCCAACGCGCGCTGGATTGCCTGCTGCGGCAGTGTCGCGGCACTGGCGATTTCAGTCTTGCTGCTTTTTCAGTATCGAATGGCGACCGTCAATCCTCTGGAATCCGGTCATGCTCCGGCATTGTCATCGGCAGATGCTTCGTCAGCCATTCATCCGCGAGCGGAGTTCCGTCGACCGTGGCTGACATCCGGATCGATGCAGCTGGAGATGTACTTCGGCGTGGACGGGATCAGCGTCACCATGATCGCGCTGACAGCGCTGCTGACTTTTTGCAGTGTCCTGATTTCCTGGGAAGCCATTCAGGATCGTGCGTCAGAATTCTATGCGGCCCTGCTGATCCTGGAGACGGGACTGATCGGTGTCTTCTGTTCGTTTGATCTGCTGCTGTTCTATGCGTTCTTCGAAATGACGCTGATTCCGCTGTTCTTCCTGATCGCCATCTGGGGCGGTCCGGATCGTCGTTGGGCGGCGATCAAATTCTTCCTTTATACGCTTGCGGGAAGTCTGGTTACTCTGTCAGGGCTGATTTATGTGGTTCTGTACGCAGCGAAAGAGGGCTTGGTGAATCCGACTTCTCTGCCTGGGCTGTCGGCGTGGCTGATCAGTCATCCGTTGCCGGATTCGCTGCAGGTGACGCTGTTTCTGGCGGTGTCGGCAGGATTCCTGATCAAGGTGCCCGTGTTTCCGTTTCATACATGGCTGCCTCTGGCTCATGTCGAGGCCCCGACGGCGGGCAGCGTGCTGCTGGCAGGAGTGCTGCTGAAGCTGGGCAGCTACGGTTTTCTGCGAATCTGTCTGCCGCTGTTTCCGGTGGCCAGCATGGAGATCGGGCTGCCGGTCATCGGGCTGCTCTCGGTCATCGGCATCATCTAC
>JANNGQ010001300.1:0-8411 GCA_031403975.1 Planctomycetota bacterium | reverse complement strand
CCCACTGCCAAAGAATCAACACCAAAGGAGACCCCTGCAATGACACTCACATATCCCTGCCACACGTCAGATCATGGTATCGCCCGACGAAAGTTCCTCGGAACTCTGGCGGCCGGGACCGGTGCGATGGTTGGAGGACTGGCAGCCTTCACAACCCCGGCGATTGCCGCTCAGCTCAGGTCCGATCAGAAACGAATCGTCGTGTTCAACATGCATGGCGGACTGAGTCAGCTCGAAAGCTGGGATCCGAAACCGGGGGCAGAGACCGGTGGACCATTCCTGTCCATTCCGACGTCGGTTCCCGGTGTTCACATCAGCGAACTGATGCCAAAGACGGCTCAGCAAATGCAGCACCTGTGTCTTGTCCGCGGAGTGAACACCAGTGAAGACGACCACGGCAAAGGGCGCTATTTGATGATGACCGGTCGGCGGCAGACACCAGCCGGCGAGTATCCGGAAATCGGAGCGATTGCTTCGAAGACGCTCAATCCGGAAGAGAGTGCCCTGCCGGGCCATATTCTGATCACTCCCGGTGGTGGGGGCGGCAGAGGAAACGATGCGGCATGGCTCGGACCGAAGTACGCCAGCGTCCAGCTCGGCAACGGGAATCCTCCTCCGAACATCATTCGTCCTGACAGCATTCCGGAAGACTCGGACAAGACACGGCAGGATTTCCGGCGTCAGGTCAGCGAACGATTTCTGAATCGTCGCCGCACAGCCGTCACGGAGGCATTTACGTATTCGTTCGAGCAGGCCGAAAAGTTGATGACGCAGCGCGACGTGTTTGACGTCACGAAGGAGCCCGCAAGCGAGATTGAACGTTACGGCAAACATGATCTCGGGCGGCACTGCCTGTTGGCCCGCAGACTGCTCGATCACGGCGTGTCGTTTGTCCAGCTGTCACATTCGAACTACGACACTCACAACGAGAATTTTAACTTCCACCTTGAGCAAGTCGGTGAATTTGACTTTGCGTTCTCGACGTTTGTCGCGGATCTGGCAGATCGAGGAATGCTGGAGAGCACTCTGATTGTAGTGCTCAGCGAATTCGGGCGCACACCGAACGTGAACCTTTACTACGGTCGCGATCACTGGTCGCGGGCCTGGTCCGTGTGCCTTGCCGGGGCTCGCATTCCCCGAGGCCATGTCTTCGGAGCGACGAATGACAAGGGCACGGAAGTGGTCGACAAACAGGTCGACCACGGTGCTCTGTTCCACACCTACCTGCAGGCCGTCGGAGTGGATTCAACGGCGAACTTCAACATCGATGGCCGCGAACTGCCGATCGCCGATCCGTCTGCGAAGCCGATCGCCGGGTTTCTGACCTGAGGTATTGCTTACTGTTGACTCCCGGCGCGCCGGGACTCCGCAAAATGGGATTCGGCGACATTGCTTGCCTTTACCAACCCGATGCGTCAGCGAGGGCTTTCGGTATGCTTTCACGCGACGTGAATTGCACCTCGCTGACGCTTCGGGTTGGTGTTCACGTGTGATGGAATCCACGGCTGGACGAGCGAACCGAATGGGAACTAACATGAACTGTTCTGGCGAGTGCGGCTACAGGTTTCCTGATAGCGCCCGGACCCCAACAGCATCGCTTCTTCGTGACGAAGCGGTTTGACGAAAATACGGACAATGTCCAGCTCTGAACTTACGGTGCCTTCGTCCGCGCAGCGCGGGTGCATTGCGATCGGAAATTTTGACGGTGTCCACATCGGTCATGTGACGATGCTGCGATCGCTGCGACAGTTGGCGTCAATCGTGGATGCTGCTGCGATCGCGGTGACATTCGATCCGCATCCGATTGCCGTCCTCCGGCCGGAGTTTACTCCACCGGTGTTGACGACCGTCAAGGAACGCACGGCACTCCTCAAGACCCATGGAGCGGATCAGGTCGTCGTCCTTCCGGTGTCTCGCGAACTGTTGCAGATGACTGCGGAACAGTTTTTTTCAGACGTGATCGTACGGGAGTTCCGGGCGGTCGGAATCGTCGAAGGTCCGAATTTCCATTTTGGACATGATCGGCTGGGCGACGTAGGGCTGCTGCAGCAGTTGTGCGAGGCGACAGACATCCGCTGCCGCATCGTCGCATCGCACGACGTCGACGGCTTCATGATATCCTCCAGCCGGATCCGCGAACTGCTGTGCAGTTGTGCGATGGCCGCGGCCGTCGAGTTGCTCGGACATCCCTATCGACTGACAGGCATTGTCCGTCGGGGAGCGGGACGAGGTGCGACACTCGGGTTTCCGACCGCGAATCTTTCGGAGATTCGCACGCTGCTTCCCGCTCATGGCGTCTACGCTGGTATCACGACTCTTGACGGAAATCAGTTTCCTGCCGCTGTCAGTATCGGCCCCAATCCGACGTTTGGTGAGCACCGTGAAAAAACGGAATGCCACATCATCGGCTATACAGGGAATCTGTATGACACGGAACTGAGCGTCGACCTGCTTCGAGAAATCCGCCCGCTGCAGTCGTTTGGTTCAGTCGATGAACTTGTCAGTCAGATTCGCGCGGACATCGAAGTGTGCTGCCTGGCTGCTTTGAGGCTGTAGTGGAAACCTGCCAGTTGCGCTGTGTTTCATAACTCCTATGACTCCCATACCACCCATGGGAATCATGTACCACTCTTCATCCGGCGAATCAGCGACAGGATGTCCTTCGGCCAGGGTAATTCGTACGTGTGCAGTGTACTCGACGCCGGATGGACAAACCCCAGCTCCGCTGCATGCAGAGCAAGGCGCGGGGCGTCGCTCTGATCTGAGATGGCCGGACCTCCGAAAGGACCTCGGTACTTGACGTCGCCGCAGATGGGATGACCCAGCTCGGCCAGCTGAATCCGGATCTGATTGGTCCGCCCGGTTTCCAGCCGGCACTCCAGTTCTGTGTACTCGCCGAGTCTTCGCAGCGGAGCGATTCGGGTCACCATCCGCAGTCCGTCAGCTGGCGCAGGAGCACTGCCCCGAAGACCGTCGCCACGGTCGCGGATCTGTGTCGACTCAACCGTCTGCGCGGGCAGCCAGCCTGGAACGATGCACAAGTATCGTCGCAGTGCGTTGTGCGAAGCGAACTGTCGGATGAGTCCGGCCTGAGCATTCTCGTGGCGGGCGAATACGAGGATACCGCTGGTTTCCCGATCGATGCGGTGGACCGCAAAAAGTTCCGTGCCTCATGTGCGGGATGCCGGATCCCGGCGCTGCCGAATCAGTCGCTGCAGACTTTCTTCCAGCGATGGCTGGCGGTCTTTTCTTTTCTGCTTCCAGTCAATGTCGCGCGGATGCCTCAGCGACAGCATTCCCGCAGGCTTGTCCACGACGACGACATCCTGGTCGATGACGAGGATTCTGACATCCTCGTCATTCGGGGGTGGCGGCAGTGCCCGAGTTCGGAGTTCGACGACGTCCCCGGCCATCACTCTCCGGCCCTCATCAACGCACAGGATTCCGTTCACGGCAATCCTGCAGCCCTGGAGATGCTTCCTGGCGGCGGACCATGTCAGGCCATCCGTGTGCTTCCGCAGCGCCGACAACACGGCGCCGGCAGTGTCCGTCGTAATTCTGAACTGAGAAGTTGAAGGAGACATGAGCTTAGCGAACGTCATTTCAGAACGCGCGTATCGCTGACCCCGCAGACGCGCCGCACAATCGTTGTACTGATTACGGAAACGTTCACCGCTGCAGCAATAAACACTCCGATGAATCCCAGGAGTGCGGTCATCGCAATCTTCTGTCCCAAACCGGCATTCCGGAAAAAATAAAGTCCCACAAAGACACCGAGCAGGAGACCAATCACGACGGAAGCAACGAGGAATTTCTTCGAGCATAAAAAGCGTTCGACGCTGGTTGCCTTCGCAGCGTGCCGCGCGTAGTAATCTGTAATCTGTTCACCAGTATCAGCCCATTCGTAATCAGACACAGGAAAAAATGAACTGCATTGCGAACACCACGTTCGAGTCATGTCGGCAAGCGGGTTAGACGCGACAGAAAACGCTTGCCCGCTGATGACGGTTTCACTGTTGCATTTACAGTGTCGGTACGTTCTCGATTCCGGAATGGATTCTTGATTCATAGCTGCAACCACACCCTTTCCGCCGTTCGAGTGCAATAGGTCAACACCCGTATCTTACGAAGACTTCCAAAGTTGTGCGATAGCCCAGGACTTGGCCTGTTCTGGGTATCTGCCGCTGGACTTGTCGCCCTGTTTACGGTTTTCCATGTTGCCAATGCGATTGTCGCGCGATCGATTCGGATCAGTGGTGAAACACCGCCGGTTGATGAGTTGGACGAAAAGATCGAATGGAAGGCAGCGAAGTGGGCCTGCTTTATTCTGGCATGTGCCGTAGTGACGTGGGTTCTAGTCGCAATGTAGGCAATGCCTCTGATCGGGACCAATGCCTATCAACAGGCAAATGACCAGAGTGGCAAATCGATGCCGTCGTCGAACGCTGCATGAATCTTCGCCGATGCAATGCGGGGGAGAAAGGACCTGGCGAATGACGAGTTCGGTGAGCGGGACTTTGGCCGAGGGCTGTTCTACACTTTGGCGGGTGTTTGATTCTGACTCAGGAAAAGCCTTATGGTCGGCAAGCCGTTACCACCGAATCCGACGAGACCCCTGGAGAGTGCTGCACCGCTGCGACAGGAGCCTCGGACTGCCTCCGCGTCGGTTGCCGCAGGGCGGATTCTGGATTCTTCCGGGACAACTGACGGGGCTGGAAGGAAACGCGGCGATCGGGCATCCGGAAAGACACCGGTGAGGCTGGTGTCTCTGGATGCGTTTCGCGGCTTCATCATGATGATGCTGGCGGCAGAGGGATTCGGGATCTATGCATTCTCGCGGATCCCCGAGAGTTCACCGGTCTGGCAGAGCCACGATTACGGCTTTTGGCAGGCAGTCGGATTTCACTTTGAACATCCGGAATGGCGAAGTGCATTCGAGTATTTCAAGGTGTCGTTCTGGGATCTGATTCAGCCCTCGTTCATGTTCATGGTCGGTGTATCGATGCCGTTTTCCTATGCGCGGCGGGAGAAGCGGGGACAGGGTTGGGCGGCTCGGGCCGGTCATGCTCTGATCAGATCAGTGGTGCTCATTCTGCTGGGTGTGTTTCTGTATTCGATGCACCATGAGAGGACAAACTGGATCTTTCCGAACGTCCTGTGTCAGATCGGACTTGGCTATTTCTTTGCATGGTTGCTGCTGAATCGGCATCGAGGCGTTCAGTTCGCGGCGCTGGCTGTGATTCTGATCGGATACTGGGGCTGGTTTCGGATGAATCCACCGCCGGAGAAATATGACTATGCGGCAGTGGGTGTGAATGATACAGCTGATGTCGAGCCGGATCAGAAGGAAGTCTTTAAGGGTTCGTTTGCGGCGTGGTCGAAGAATGCGAATGCTGCATTTCTGTTCGATCAATGGCTGCTGCCGAAACTGCGATCGGTACCGCCGGAACCGATTGCCGCGGCTGACCACCGTCGCAGAGGCGACTGGCAGTTTGTGTCACGGCAGGAAACTGATGCCTTGGATGATAAGGCCGGGTCAGTGACTCCGGCAGCTGAGCCTGCGTCTGATGTCGCGTCTGAGCCGCCAGCGACAGCGGAAAACCCTGGCGCGGCGGGCGAATCAGTTGCGGCCGGCTCTGAAACCCCTGCGGGCGACGGATCGGCGCCACAGACTCCGGAGCCGGTCGAAGCCAACAAACCGGGCTGGTTCCGGCAGTGGTTTCTCTCGAATCCCGAACCATACAAATTCGATGATGGCGGCTATACAACGCTGAATTTCATTCCGTCGATCGCGACGACGCTGATGGGAATTCTGTGCGGGCAGCTGCTGATTTCGCCTGACAATTCCAAGTGGAAGCGACTGGGACTGCTGATACTTGGTGCGGTGATCTGTCTGGGGCTTGGAATCCTCGCGGACCAGACTGTCTGCCCCGTCGTCAAGCGGATCTGGACGCCCGGCTGGGTCCTGTTCAGTGGCGGATATGTCATCGGTCTGCTGGCTCTGTTTTATCTGTTGTTCGACATCGCTCCGCTAAGGCTTCTGGCGTTGCCGCTGGTGGTTGTCGGAATGAATTCGATCCTGATCTATCTGCTGGGAGAAACGCTGGGACACTGGATGCGGGAGAGCGTTGTCAGAGTTCACTTCTCCGGAATGATCGGTCATGTCTTTGGTCCAAAAGCACTCGATCCGCAGTGGTATGAATCGATTACGCTTTCGAGCGGAGCGTTTGTGCTGTTCTGGCTGCTGCTGCTGTGGCTGTATCGGCAGAGGATTTTTCTGCGGATCTGATGATGATCAACTCGGAGTTTCACGACGTTTCGTCCGACATCCTTCGAGAATGGGACAACGCGCATGTGTGGCATCCATTTACGCCGATGGCGACGTATGTCGGTGAACCGGCACCGCTCATTGTGCGCGGAGAGGGATTCGATCTGATTGATGTCGATGGCCGGCGGTATCTGGACGGCATTTCGTCGCTGTGGTGCAACGTACACGGTCACGTGGTCCCCGAGATCGATGCGGCGGTTCGTGAGCAGCTTTCGAAGGTGGCTCATTCGACGCTGCTGGGTCTGGCGGGCGAACCATCGATCAGGCTCGCAAGGGCTCTGGTGCAGCGAGCGCCAGCGGGTCTGAATCGTGTGTTCTTTTCGGACAGCGGCGCAACAACTGTCGAAGTCGCGCTGAAGATGGCGTATCAGTATCATCGCCAGAAGGCCGGAGGTCCGGAAGACCGCGACACGTTTCTGTGCGTCGGCAATGCCTATCACGGCGACACAATCGGGACAGTCAGTGTCGGTGGTATCGAGTTGTTTCATCGAAGCTACAGGCATCTGCTGTTTCCGACGCTGACGGTGCCGTCACCGGTGGCCACCAGAGTTCCTGCCGGGCAGACTCGCGAATCCTGGCTGCAGCACTGTTTTGATGAAGCCGAACGACTGATTCGAAAGCAACATCTTCGGCTGGCGGGTTTCGTGATGGAGCCGATCGTGCAGGGAGCGGCCGGGATACTGGTCCATCCGCCCGGTTACCTGAAACACGTCCGACGGCTCTGTACGGAGTATCGGGTTCCGCTGATTGCCGACGAAGTGGCGGTCGGATTCGGTCGCACGGGGACTTTGTTTGCCTGCGAACAGGAATCGGTCAGCCCGGATTTTCTATGCCTCGCCAAAGGCATGACCGGCGGGTATTTGCCTCTGGGCGCGACTTTGACAACGGATGAGATCTTTACGGCATTCCTTGGTGAGCCATCCGCGGGCCGCACGTTCTTTCATGGCCATACCTACACGGGCAATGCACTGGGATGTGCGGCCAGCCTGGCGTCTCTGCAGCTTCTGGAGGAGCGGCAGGTGCTGCTGAATGTGGCTCGGTGTACAGCAGTACTGGCTTCGAAACTGCGTCCTCTGGGCGACCATCCGCATGTCGGCGAGATTCGTCAGAAGGGCATGATGGTTGGTATCGAGCTGGTGCGCGACCGCGACGGCCTGACGCCGTTCGATCCCGCGTTAAGGCTTGGCCATCAGGTCGCTCTGGCGGCGCGGCGTCGAGGCGTCATCATCCGGCCTCTTGGCGACGTCATCGTGCTGATGCCGGCTCCGGCGATGCCGGAATCGCTCGTGTCCCGATTGTGCGATGTCGCTGTGGAGTGCATTTGCGAGGCAACACGCTGAACAATTCACGCGGCGGCTGAGTCACCACGGTGGAGCAGTTTGCGATCGCCTTTGACGATGTCTTCGGTGATCATGAACTTCTGACCCCGCTCCAGTTCCGGCAGTTCGAACATCAGATCGAACATGACTTGTTCGAGGATGCTGCGAAGACCGCGGGCTCCGGTCTTGCGGATGCGGGCCAGTCGCGCGATCTCGCGGAGCGCCCCCTCAGTGAAGTCCAGTTCGCATTCTTCCATCTCGAACATCTTCTTGTACTGCCGCACCAGGGCATTGCGTGGCTCGGTCAGCACTTGCATCAGGGCATTTTCGTCGAGCGGTGCCAGTGTGCCGATGACCGGCAGTCGTCCGAGCAGTTCCGGAATCAACCCGAATTCCATCACGTCTTCGACTGTGGCATGATGCAGCAGCTGTTCGCGGGCTTTTTCCTCGTGAGCATCGTTGTGGTTGCCGAAACCGATGACTTTCTTGCCCATCCGGCGAGCGATGATATCTTCGAGTCCGACGAACGTTCCGCCGCAGATGAAGAGAATGTTTGTGGTATCAATCTGAATGTACTGCTGTTCCGGATGCTTACGACCGCCCTGCGGCGGAACGTTGGCCACTGTTCCTTCCAGCATTTTCAGGAGAGCCTGCTGGACGCCTTCGCCGGACACATCACGAGTGATGCTGACGTTCTGACTCGTCTTGCCGATCTTATCGATCTCGTCGATGAAGATGATGCCCCGCTGGGCAGCTTCGATATC
>JANNGQ010001299.1:0-4220 GCA_031403975.1 Planctomycetota bacterium | reverse complement strand
CGAACGAGCAGGTAGTACGGAATCGTTCTTCGGGCAGGCCAGGCCCAAGGTTCCCGTCCGTATCCGCGCATCTCGGTGACCCGGCGTCAGCGTGGTTCGGGATTCCCATGTTCTTATGCCCGGGAAACAGCCGCCATCACCGTACCCCTTGAAATCTCTTTTGCGCGGACTGTATCGTCGGCGTCCTCTTAAGCACTATCTCGGGAGCAATATAAGTGCGCGTGCCCATGATGTGTTTCTGTTTTCCCGAGATCATCTTCATGACCCCGGTGGCAATTTTCATGGACATGGAAAAGTCAATAACGCGAACTTCTCCGGTTTTATTCACGAGAATATTGTCCGGCTTGATGTCGCGGTGCAGCCAGCCCTTTTCGTTCATGTGAACGAATGCCTGGCAGATCGCTTCGACGATCTTTTTGAAGCGAGACTGAGTTTCCGGCAGGTTGCTGGAAATCTGGGCCTTCAGGCTCGGGGACCGGAAGTAGTCCATGATGAAAAAACCGTGTTCCCTGTTGATTTCAATTTTGTGGAACCGGACGAAGGACGGGTGTTCCATCGATGAGCCCACTTTGAACTCATGCTTCAGAACGGCTTTCGTCTCCGGGTCCTTGAGCGCATCGGGCAGCAGCAGTTTCATCGCGAACGGGACGGCGGATCCCTGTTCCGTGACTTCCCAGATTTGTGTGGAGTGGCCGCTGGCGACGCAGTTTCTCAGTTCAAAACCACCGATGAGACTCTGATTTTCGCTCATGAGACACTACCTGGAAGGGTCTGCAATAGGGCCGAAAGTCGTTTTCTGTTCAGAGAATCACTCCGGCCCGGACGTTGATTGTCGGCAAGGGACTCTGGCCCGCCGTTCCTGATCCACGCCCGAAATGATAAGCGAATCAGCGGACTCCGGCGACTGTGCCGAGTATAGCTGCACGGGCCGGGCGCCGGTGAAGCCGAAACTGACGATAAGGGCCAAGTCGGCGAACACAGTTCTTCGCTTTTCCCGATCGAATCCCTGCGGCCGGAAGGAGTGGGGAATTGTGATTCGTGAGTCGATCTGACATAGTCCAATTCAGCCAACCTGCGGGTTGTGAAGCATCGTCCGTCCCGATCGTGCCGGGACGAGGCCTTTTGTCACCGCCCTGCCCTTTTCCCTGCGATTGAAGGTCCTTCGTCATGAGTCCCCATACAGCAGGCACACGATGCCTTCGGACCGTCGTGCGAGGTGTCATGCTCGCCGCTTTGTTTGTTTCAAGACCACAGCAGGCTCTGGCGGTCGACGAAGACCTGCTGCATTCGACTTTTGCCGGATCGCTGCTCCAGCCGGCAGAGGGCAACGAAGACGATGAGGTGTTGAGAAGTTTTGAAGTGCAGATGTTCAGTTCCGGAAATGAGCATTTTTTTCATGTGATTGACGACAGCCGTGTCGGCTGTCCGTGGCCGGACAGCTATGGTCAGACCGGTCCGGAAATTCCAATTGACCGTGTGCAGCCGCACTTGGTGTATCCATACGATGCAATCACTTATGTCATCGGTCTGCCGCCGCTGGTCATCAGCCTTCCGGAAAACATTGCCGCCGACGCCACTTGGGAACAGGCGGGCTGGCAGATGACCGCCATCGAACAGCGCAGCGCGGACGGTGGGCCGACGTGGACGATTGAAGCCCGGGAACGCCGGGGTCGCCAGCAGACTCTGACAGTCGACGCTGCCTCCGCGGCGACCGTGCGCGCCGAAGCCGACGTATTCATGGGTCAGGGAGATCAATTCCGGATGACATTGGTGCGGACGTCTGTTAAGCCGCTGAATGCTGCGGTTGCCGCCAGCGTCCGTGAGCTTGAGCGGGAACTGCTGTCACTGCAGGCTGTTTTGAAGCGACGTCCGGATGCATTTCAAAGTGAACTTTCCGCGCGACAGGTGTCCGATGTCATGGCCAGCGCCGACCGGCTCACCACACTCGCAAAGGACACACCTCTGGAAAGCCTGGTCAGGCAGCTCAGAACTGATACGGAGCAGCAGCAGAAACGCCTGACCGCGGTTGCCAGCAGGGCCGGTGAACTCATGAACTCCGCCGCGCCGACGTTTGCACTGAATCTCGTCAGCGGCGGAACTCTGGAATCGGTCAGTCTCAGGGGAAAGACCGTCATCCTGCATTTCTGGGACTATCGCGATGCGCCACTTTCCGAGCCGTACGGACAGACCGGTTATCTGGAATTCCTGTTCAGTCAAAAAAAGAAGAAGAATGTCGAAGTTATCGGGATCAGCACGAACCCGGACTTTCACTCGACCGAGAATCTGCCCCGCGGGCGGCGCGCGGCCCGCAAGCTGTCAGAGTTCATGAATCTCAGCTACCCCATCGGCCACGACGACGGGGCACTGCTGAAATCCTTCGGTGATCCCCGCGACACACGAGGCCAGCTGCCACTGTGGATTGTGCTCAATGCGGAGGGCAAGGTGGTGCATTATCACGCCGGATTCTACGAAGTCGATTCGGCGCAGGGGCTGAAGGAACTCGAGGCAGTGCTGGCCGACGTTGTGCCAGCCGGAGAAACGGCCGAATGAGGATTCTCATTCACATGACCTGACCGGCATTGCTCCTGTCCGGTCGGCGAATCAATTCACGCGGCAGATGCAGACTTTCAGATATTCGGTTTCCGGGCAGGTGACGAGCACCGGATGATCGGCCGGCTGGCCTCGGCTTTCAAGGATCTGTATGTCGCGACCGGTCATGCGTGCGACCTCAGCCAGCATTTCCTGAAAGTCGACGCGGCTGACGAGTCCGGAACAGCTGCAGCTGACCAGAATGCCACCGGGTTTCAGCACCTGCAGAGCCAGCTGATTCAAGCGAACGTAGCCGGTGATCGCTCGGTCTGTGCCACCGCGAGTTCTTGCCATGCGCGGAGGGTCGAGGATCACGGCGTCGAACAGGGTGCCCTGCCCTGACATTCCTTCCAGAGCCGGTCGAACATCGTCGTGTTGCCATTGACAGCGGTCGGCAACACCGTTCAGTTCTGCATTGGCCCTGGCGAGAATCAGTGCGGACTCAGATGAATCAATCCCGATCACGGAAGCAGCCCCGCCCAGTTTCAGAGCGGTGATCCCGAATCCTCCGGAGAAGCAGAATGCGTCGAGGACTCTGGCTCCTTTGAGATAGCGGCTGGCGGCGAGGCGGTTGTCCCGCTGGTCGAGATAGCAGCCGGTCTTCTGGCCCTGCTGCACGTCGACCCCGTAGCTGACGCCGTGTTCTTCGATAAACAGCGGTCGCGGCGGTGCCTGACCGCAGAGCAGTCCGTCGACAGCTTCCAGTCCTTCCGTTTCGCGCATACCTCTTTCAGTTCGCAGCCAGATGCCCTTAGGATGTACCTGGCTTTGCAGCGCAGAAAGTAACGACTCGCGATGATGATACAACGCCAGGCTCGTGAACTGGACCAGCAGGTAGCCGCCGTAGAAATCGACGGTCAGCCCCGGCAGACCATCCGACTCGCTGAAGATCAGCCGGCATCCCGTATTTGGCGAATTCAAATCAAAGATTGCCTGCCGCGATGCCACTGCCTGTTGAACGCGTGCCTGCCAGAACGCAGCATCAAGGATCTGCTCCGGTCGCCACGAATACAGGCGTACCACAATCCGGCTGATGGGGTTGTAGAGTCCCCAGGCGATGAATCGCCCGTCGGAGTTCACGAGCCGAACCGCTGCACCAGGTTGCAGGCCATCCGTCGGAGCGCCCGTGATTCTGTCAACTGCTCCGGCAAAGACCCATGGGTGCCGACCATAAAACGGCTGGGCCCGGCGGTTGCGGACAACGACTTCAGCAGGAGCGGAAACTGACGCAGCGGAAACTGAAGCAGCGGACGTGTTGTCAGCGGGCGAAATCACAAGTTCAGAATCGGAGATCATTGAGTTCAGCGGTCACCGCGAAGAATGCGGTGCTCCATTTCTTCCAGATAGGCCAGCAGGCGATCACGTTCATTCGAAAGATGCCGAACGCGCAGCAGTGATCGGACTCTCGTACGCAATTCGAGCCGATTGACAGGTTTCGTCAGAAAGTCATCGCATCCGGCGTTGACGGCTTTTTCAATGTCGCCCGCTTCGTTCAGAGCTGTGACCATCAGGACAGGAATTCCTCGTCGTGCGGGATCTGCTTTGATCTGCGAGCAGACTTCATAGCCGCTCATCCGCGGCATCATGATGTCAAGCAGAATCAGATCGGGCTGATGCTGGTCGACCATCTG
>JANNGQ010001298.1:0-2063 GCA_031403975.1 Planctomycetota bacterium | reverse complement strand
CCTCCCGGACGCAGGCCATCGCCGATGCTGAAAGTGACATCGTGACGACGCAGCACATCGCAGATCTCTTCCCAGTGCTCGTACATCGGGTTCTGTCGGTTGTGGTGGATCATCCATTTCGCGAGCAGCGATCCGCCTCGGCTGACGATGCCGATGAGTCGGTCCCGCACGTGCACCAGATGCTCCTGCAGAACTCCGGCGTGAATCGTGAAATAGTCAACACCCTGTCGAGCCTGATGCTCCAGCGCATCAAGGATGATTTCGAGGTTCAGGCTTTCGATGCGGCGGCCGATGATCATCGCATAGATCGGGACGGTTCCGATCGGCACGGTACTGTTCCGGATGATCGCGTCCCGGCAGACGTCCAGATCACCGCCCGTCGACAGATCCATCACCGTATCCGCGCCCCAGCGTTCGGCCCAGCGCAGCTTTTCCACCTCTTCATCGGTCCCTGACGAGATCGGCGACGCTCCCATATTGGCGTTGATCTTGGTCTTCGATGCACGACCGATACACATCGGCTCCAGCTGATATTTCAGATGCTGCTTATTTGCGGGAATAACCATGCGACCGGCGGCAACTTCATCGCGGATCTGCTCTGCACTCAGATGCTGCTCACGCTCTGCAACCCGATGCATCTCGGCGGTGATAACTCCCAGGCGGGCGTACTCCAGCTGTGTCGACGGTTCAAACGCCGCGGGAGCCTGCCACGCCTCGGCACATTCGAAGTCAGCAGCGAAATCCGGCCGAAGAATCCAGTCCGGCGGCATGAAATCCCAGGCTGTTTTCTCTGACGGCAATGGCATTCCCTGAGTATCCGGCGAAGCAAACGTAAGCGCCCCCGCTCGTCCGGCGGCAATCCGCGGCGCGCGGGCGAAACTGCCGGGCGTTGTCCCGGCATGCATGCTGCCGGGATTTAACGCTTCAATATGCGGCAGAAATCCAACAACCCGTTCGATATGATTCAGACTCATCAATTCTTCCCTGACCAGTTGAAAAAAGTGTCCGGAACTTTGGAGCCATCAGTAGAACACGGCGAAAACCGGATGTTGGAGATTGCCAGACACCTTTTTCATGGCGGCTTGAATCGTACTCAAGCCTGCTTGATTTGCAACAAGCCAGACCACCTCCATGTCATTGTCCATCCCGCCCGACAACCACACCGCAGGATACCAGTCGTGGAAGAAACTGGCATTCATTCACTGGCGAGTGCCTGCGGAGTTTCTGCAGCCGCTCGTTCCACCGGAATTGACGATCGAACAATTCGATGGCAGTGCGTGGCTGGGTATCGTGCCGTTCAGCATGGAGCGCATCCGTCCCTGGTGGTCACCGCCGGTACCGGGGATTTCGTGGTTTCTGGAAACCAACGTCCGCACGTATGTCGTCGACAGGCGCGGCGTTTCCGGAGTCTGGTTTTTCAGTCTGGATGCCAACAAATGGCTGGCCGTAACAGTCGCACGCACATTCTGGCATCTGCCTTACAAACGGGCGACGATGGCAGCGAACTCTTCACGGTCCGCCGATGGAAAAATGTCGGCCGTTTCCTACTTCGGGGCCCGCCTTGACCCGCCCGCGGCAGGTTATCAGATCACTCTGACTGTGGATGAGTCCTCTCCGCTGCGATCGTCCACTGCAGCAACGCTCGAAGAGTTTCTTGTGGAGCGATATCTGCTTTTCGCTCAGCGGCGAAACGGGACGCTGATGACGGGGCGAGTTCATCATGCTCCGTATCAGATTCAGCCGGTCCTACATTGTGACATCAATCAGACGCTGACCGCCGCCATGGGATGCCCGATCCCTGCCGACCGCGCTCCGGATCATGTCGTCGTCTCTCCCGGTGTGGATGTCCGAGTATCACCGCTGTCGCCGATTCAGGCTACGCCGTGATGGATTCTTGTAGCCGGATTCGTAATAATTCGGATGGATACAGGCTGGCCCGACGTCTCACGACTCCGGCTGCGAGAAATAGCAATCATCGTCCGGCCCGAAGTCAGACTCAAAACAACTCTGCCACCGGAGTCCCTCCGTCGACCACGAATCTTGGACGTCCCTGATGGTCGGTA
>JANNGQ010001297.1:0-5612 GCA_031403975.1 Planctomycetota bacterium | reverse complement strand
CCGGCGGAATTTGCTGAATCGAGCAACCCAATCCGGACGTCATCTCACCACATAGCCCCATTAGCGCCCGAAAACGACATCGATTCCATTGAGAACCGCCTCCAGTTGCCGGCTCGAAAGCCTGCCGCTGCGTTCAGTGAGCTGCTGCTTGTCCAATGCCACAATCAGAGAGACATTGGCAACCGAGTCTTTTGGCAGCCCAGTCAGCCGCGTCTTCAGAAGAACGTTTCCCGGAGCATTCGCCCATTTGAGATTGCTTGTCAACGGAACGCAAACGACCGTAGCGATCCGACTTCGATTCAACGCATCGCATTGGACGACGACAACGGACCGTCTGAAACCGGGTGCCGCACCAATCGGCTCACCGATGTCGGCCCACCAGACTTCCCCCTGAGCGATTACCATTCCACTCGCCGCAGCGTTTGTCGCGCAGCCTCCCGGGTGAAGGCATCCAGCGCAGGCCCGACCTCATCGACGACTGCGTTCATCGCCGCCGCGACCTGATCGTCGTCGTGGCGGGCAATGAATTCGGCCAGAGCCCTGGTGTAGAGCTGACTGCGCGAAGTGTGCAATCGATTCGCCAATCTCTCGGCTTCTTTAAAGACCTTATCCGGGATGGAAATCGCAGTTTTCATACCGAGAGTATAACCGAATTGGCCCGCACGTCAAGGAGCGATCAGCATGAGCTTTACTTCACGCGAACTGGTCTCTGCGCAGGCGATACAAAACCAGCCGATGGTTTTGCAGCAACCGATGTTTGACGCATTTCACGTATTGACGCGACCGCCATCGCCAGACCTCGGCAAGCGCAGACGATGGTCAGCGCATAAAACAGTCCAAACACGACGTGATTGACCACCATGATCCCGTAGAGGATTGCCACCGAACTGCCGAACAGGATCTGCGGCACTGTGCGGCTCGGCGAAGTCGCCGGGTCGGGCAGCATGTAAAATGTGAAGATGAATGCTTCCACTCCGGTCGCCGGCATCAATGGCGCCATCATGGGTGTGTCGAACCAGACGCTGCGGGAGACCGCCTGGAGAACGAACGCCACAAGGAAAGCAACGATTGCCGGAATTCGCTTCGTAAAACCAAAGTTCAGGAATGATCCCAGACACAGAATAACGAGCGGCAGGATCCAGTCCCCGATCCCAGTGAGATTCGCCCCGAATTGCCACGGCATCGCCAGGCCCACCCAGGGAAACAGAAGCAGCGTTGTGGTGATCGCCAGATTCGACGGGTTCATGAAATGGACCAGGCGGCCCTTCAACGGCAGGCGAAACACATACTTGGAACCGATGGCCAGGGCGACCGCAAAGGCGACAATGATCAACCGGTCATTGAAGTAGAGCAACATGACGATCGACAATGCCGTGATGTGGGCCGATGTGAGGAAATCCAAAAGCGGCACGAATCCGTCGGCAAACCGCGGACGCCGGCCCGAGCTGTGTGCGTCCACAGACTCCAGCATGAGTTGCGTCACATACGCTGTCACCAAAGCGACCAGCGGTTGGGCATAAGAGGCTTCAAAACCCAGCCACGCGTGTCCCAGAATCGTGAACACGGTGATGGTGAATGCGAACCGGCGCTTCCCGGCTACATTCTCCATGGGAACACTGCTGCGGACGATTGTCGTCACCGCCTCGCCTCCACAGGATCAGAACTCGTTGCTCCCAGAACCACAGTGTGCCAACCCGGCTTGAGGGATAACGTTTCGCGTCGAGCCTGACCGTCTCGCCCTCGCCAACTCAGTTCCACCGTCACGGCTGTTTGCTCGGGATGATCGCCCAATCCGAAATGCAGCTCGGGCCCGCGCTTGCCGGTGTGCCCGCTGCCGCCGTCCACCTGGCCGATTAGAATCCGATCAGCGGCCAGACGCACTGTCGCCTGAGCTCCATAGGCCGGCATGGTCAATCGATCGGAACTCGGCGGTCCGCCATAGACCTGCGATTCCTGGGGTTCGCTATCCACGGCAAGCCGCAGGAAGAGTCCGAGGAACGCACCGGGTTGCGGAGCTTCATTGTGGAAATAGAATGACGGCTCCCACTGATTCGCGATCACCAAATCCATGCGGCCATCGACATCGACATCGGCTACCGCGATGCCGCGACTGAGCGTCGGATCGGACATGTTTTCAAGGTAGCGGGCAACATCGTAGTAGCGGCCATCGGAGGCCATTGCAAAGAACGGATTGTGCTCGTGGCCAGCGACGTCGACACCTCGTCCCAGCTCAGGGTGCGTGAATGGATACCGCACCAACTGGTCGTTGCCCAGAGCCAGCTCATGCAATTCCGGCCATCGATTCACGTCGCCCTTCATATAACCGGTGGCCTGGATCGCTTCCAGGTTTCCATCGTTGTCAAAATCCACTAGCCTCGCATCCCACCCCCATCCACCGCGAGACAGCCCCATCGGCTCGCTGGCATCCCAGTACGGTGCAATTCCCTGGTGCATTTCACCCGAATTGCCGGTGTTCAGGAACATGAAATTGCTCTCGTGCAGACCGTAGTCGCAGGCCATGTTGCTGACGAAGAAATCAATTTGTCCGTCGTGATTGATATCACCGAAGTCAACGCCCATGCCGTTAAAAGAGTCCAGCCCGACCGTCTTGGAACGAGGGGTTGTCAGCCCGCGATGCCCAGTCAGCAGACTAAACGCCATCGAGCCCGGTCGCGAACGATTGTGGAGCAGTCGATCGGGCCCGAAATCCTGGGCAAAGTAGATCTCAGGCAGCAGGTCGCCATCCAGATCGGCAACACCGATCGCGAAGGTCCATTGCGACGCGATTTCGTCAGCCAAAGCATCCATGACCTCAACGAACCGCGGAACATCTTCAGTGGTCTGCGTCGGGAGTCGACGGAAAATCCGGCTTCGTCCGCCGTTCTGGGCGCGGCTGAACGAGTTCATCATATCTTCGATCCCGTCGGTGGCCGTACTGTCCAGCACTGCTCCGCCTTCGCGGCTGTAGTTTCCTATCACCAGGTCCTGGTGACCATCGCCGTCCAGGTCGGCCTGCGCGACCGCACACGTAAACCAGTTTTGAACCGGCTGCAACAGTTCGGCCGCGGTGTACTGATCGGCCGCGACCAGGCTCCCCTCGTTATTCGCGACTGGTTTGTGGTAAAAAAGAATCGGCGATCTTCCCCAGTAATGGACGAGCACGTCCGACAAACCGTCTTCATTAAAGTCGCCGATCAACGAACCCATTGGAGCCATCGTAAAGCGGTTATAGGGCAGGTCGCCGGGTCGCAGAGCAAACACGGAAAAACGATCCCCGGTGCCTGGCACAGGAAACACAAGCACTTCATCGACGCGCGGGTCGACCTGAACAACGTCGTTGGATCGACCGTCGCCGTCCAGGTCTCCTAACGCGGCCGCAGCGCCGACAAATGATATCCAGGCCGCAATCCTCTGCAGACTGGGGTGGACCTCACGAATGTCGCGGTATTCGCTGCGGGGAATGTCAGGCAATTCGGGCAGACCGCGTCTGGCGAATCTGTAATGCGACGCAATCTGTTCGGCCTCTGCTCGTTCCAGTTTCGGCTGCCGAGCTCCAAAATACAGTGCGACGACAAGGACGATTGCCAAAAGCGGCGCCGCAAGGCGGACGGGCGTGCGAATATTCGGCTGAGCCATATTCAGACTCTTCATTTCGGCAAACGACCGGAATGCACTGGGCTGCACCATGGCGAACAAGCCAGGCGGTTCTAATTGCCCCCAGGTGTCATGTCCAGGGCCACGAGACCAAAACCATAACCCAGGAAGAAGAATCCGGCGACCATGTGGAGTCAGCGCCGAATGAGCGTGAAAGAATATTTTCGACTCCTTCTGTTCAAAACAGTTGCGAGAACCGGGCAGCATTCTGTTAATCTGTCCGGCAGCATCCATGCGGCGATCGGGTCGTTCCCCTGAGTGAACTCATGCGTTGAATCCGCGAGAACCGTCGACCGATGAACAGCGATTCGCCAGAGAATATCCCGGGTGATCCGCCCGCGTCATTCGCGACGATTGTGGGGTTGTGCGAATCGTTCGCGGGGGATACGAGCGAATCGTCTCTGGTCACCCTGGATTCCTATCTTGGAGGGGTGGGCGAGCACATTCAGCCTGTCTTATTGCGCAACTTGCTGGCGATCGACATCCGGAACCGCCGTGCTGCCGGTCAGCAGCCGCAGGCTGAGGAATACATTCGCCGGCTGCCGCAGTATGTCGACCTTATCCGCCAGGTGTTCCTTGATACACTTGACTCTCAGGCGTCTCCGCAGCCGAAGATCGCAACGCTGAAACCTCCGGCCGTCAGTCGGCTGGGTGAATACCGATTACTGGGCGAACTCGGTCGCGGCGGAATGGGGATCGTCTATGAGGCCGTACATCTGCAGCACGGCAATCATGTGGCGCTCAAGACTCTGCCTGTCGTGGACGGTGCGGCTCTGCATCGCTTCAAGCGTGAGTTCCGATCGCTGGTGGATGTCAATCATCCCAATCTGATCGGACTGCATAAACTGGAAGCCGACGCTGGCCAGTGGTTCTTCACCATGGACCTGGTCGACGGCACGACGTTTCTTGACTATGTCCGTCCGAGCGGTGTCCTTGATGAGGCCCGGCTGCGACTGGCATTATCTCAATTGGTTCGAGGTGTCCTGGCGCTGCATGGCCAGCACATTATCCACCGAGATTTGAAACCCTCGAATGTGATGGTCTCCCGTGACGGCCACGTCGTTGTGCTGGACTTCGGTCTGGTGCTGGACCAGGACAACGCAGGAAACACGCAAAGTCTGGTGAACATTGCCGGCACGCCGCGCTACATGGCGCCCGAACAGGCGGCCAATGGTCAGGTGACTGCGGCGAGCGATTGGTATGCAGTGGGCTCGATGCTGTACGAATGCCTGTCGGGTGATCCTCCGTTCCGAGGCCCCACGTTGCAGGTACTGCAGGACAAACAGCGACTCGATGCTCCGCCCCTTCCGTCGGACGGAATCATTCCAGGAGACCTCGCCGAGTTGTGCCTGCGCTTACTGGCACGAGATGCACGACAGAGGCCCGATGCCTTTGAGATCGCTAAGTCGATTGCGTCCTGCGTGCAGGCGGTGGCGGAAACTGTCGTGTCGACTGGCCAGCAGCTGGTGGGAAGAGAACCCCAACTGGCGGCGTTGCAGGAAGCGTTTCAAACGGTGCAGCAACAGCGTGACCCGGTGACGGTGTTCGTCAGTGGCCGTTCGGGGGAAGGCAAGAGCACGCTCGTCGAACACTTTCTGGCTCCCTTGCGGAAGGACAAGCGACTGGTGGTCATGTCGGGCCGCTGTTATGACAGGGAGTCGGTGCCGTTCAAAGCTCTGGACGCTCTGATCGATGCACTGGGAAGCTACTTACGAGCACTGTCCGGCGAGGACGCGGCCCTGTTGATGCCGGACGACATTGGCGTGCTGGCCCAGGTGTTTCCCGTCCTCCAGCGTTTGGACGTCGTAGCCAAGGCGGCAGATCCGCGGCTAAAGGCCTTGGACGAGCAGCAGGTTCGACAGCGGGCCTTTCTGGCGTTGCGTTCGCTGCTGAGTCGCATCAGCCGCCATTTACCGACAATCTGGTTTATCGATGACCTGCAATGGGGCGATGCCGAC
>JANNGQ010001296.1:0-3975 GCA_031403975.1 Planctomycetota bacterium | reverse complement strand
ACCCTGTTTGCCAATGTAGTGGGGGCGTTCTCGCGTGAATTGAAGCAGCTTCTGCCCGGCCTTGACGTGGCAGGGAACATCAGCAGCGGCGTTCGGGAGTTCCATCCCGGCGGATTCTCGGAAGGAGAATTGAAGGAGGCTCGATTCCCCATCCGTGATTCGCTGGTGCGACGGAGTTGCCTGCTTCATCGTTCTGATCGCGATCACGCAACAGAACTGAACCGACATCATGTAACAGATTGGCCTGTCGGCTTGAAAACAAGAGCTCGGCAATCGGCCCGGGCAGTGTGATTGAATCCAGTACTGGCTTCACCGGAAACAGGTCGCTGCGGTTTTTTGTTGTGCGCAGAGCATCACCAAATGTTGTTGACCGATTCAACCTCTCTGCCACCTCCTTAAACGTCAAAAACTTCACCTTCTTCCCATGCTTCGCCACGGCATGGTCAATCATTTCGACAACTTGTTCCGGCGTGATCCAGCCGTGAGGATGGAACACCAGGCTGAAGCAGCCCTGTTTGTGGACGGTGAGATCAATCGCGGCTTTCCAGTCGTCGACGGTGACTGGGTTGTTGCTGCCGTGAAGATGCTGAGCAGACCAGTCGCTGGGAGCGATGCAGGGGATTTCCCAGCAGGAGTTGTTGATCACGTAGGGGTACGGATAGTCCTTGATGTAGTTGACGAAGTTGTTGTGGACGATGTTTCCGGTCTTGTTGCCACGAGGCATGTACTTCAGGAATCGCTCTTTGCCGTTCGCATCCAGCACCAACTCGCGCGGCAGTGATTCATCCTCCGAAGTGAAGAATGTGAAGACGGACGAATCGATCTGCAGGTATTTTCCGTTCTCGGTCGTGCTGTCAAAGATCTCGGCGAAGAATCTGGGACTCACGGTGTTGAGTGAATCGCAGCACGGCGTACGAAAAGCTACCGGGGAATTGCCGGGAATCTTGCCCATCAAGTCGACGCAGCGGTCGTAAGTCGATTTGGCTTTGGCGAACGGTTGAAAAAGGTGCCTGGAACTCTCCGGCGTCAGGTTGTCATCCGGGTTTTCTGTCGCCTCCAAAGTTCCAGACACCTTTTTCAACGCATCGCCACCCTGGAGAATCGGACACGGATGATCGATCGTGTGACATTCGATACTCAGGCCCTCTCCGAGCCAACTCTGCAATTGCGGATCATCCGGTTTGACTTCGCACGTCATGATGCTGACGGGCGCACGGCCATCGATTTGTTTCAGCCGATTCAGAATCGGGCGCAGATACTGTTCGTATTTAGCGGGGTCCCGCATGTCGTCGATGCCCAGCACGATGACTGCTTCAACGCCTTCCTCACCGACCCATTGAGGAGTGATCAGCTTCGGAAAATCCTTGTGCGGGTACCACGGGTTGCATTCGTCCAGGTATGCAAGCCGGTTGCCATCGTCGGAAATCGCGAGAGTTGAGAAAACGCAACACATTGCGAGAGAAAGAGCAGCACGCAGCATCGGAATGACCTCCGGAGCGAACAAGGCACAGAGCTGAACAGCGAGAACGCCCCAAGTATAGCGCCCGGCTTGTGGAATCGCACGTCAGCCCCGGCGCGGCATCCCAGTCGCCGGTCCTGCTTCTAAATCTCAAATCTGGAATCTGAGATTTCAGATCCGACAGAAGTACGGCTGATTCGAATTCGCTTCGCCTACACTGCCGGTCGAACCAAACTTTAAAACTCACTCGCTGCATTTGCCTTCATGCCTCTATCTCTTGCCGAATACGCTGACTTTCTGGACGGACGCAGACTTATCTGGCCGCAGGTGACTCCTGTGAAGGCCGTGGCAGCGACTCCGTCCGTGAAACTTCTGCCTGGGATTCGAGCTGTGCTGTGGGATGTCTACGGGACTCTGCTGCGAGTCTCCGACGGGAGATTCACGCTGTTTCCAAAGGACGAAGCCCGCCTGCAGATTGCGCTCGATAAGACGATTCACGAATTCAACATCTGGAATCACTTGTACCGCAAACCGGGACCTCCGTGGCAATCGCTGATCGGACTCTACCGCAGCATCACCGAACGGCAGTCGATGGCCGGCGCGGCACGAGGTGACGTTACGGATATCAACCTGGTCGAAACGTGGCGAGCCATCATTGAGCGGTTGTTCGAAAAGGAATACACGTTTGACGAAGCTGAGTACGGAGATCTCGATGAGTTCAGCGAAAAGGTCGCGTACTTCTTTCACAGCAATCTGCAGGCGACGGAAGCGCGTGAAGGCGCGACACGAGCTATGTCGGACATCAGCGCCGCGGGGCTGATTCAGGGACTGCTTTCAGACGGCCAGTCATTCACGCTGGTGCAGGCCCTGCGAGCCCTCGCGAAGCAGGGCGATCTGCCGCCGCTATACGAGTTGTTCAGGCCGCAGTCGATTATTCTGTCGCATGAACAGGCCGCAAAGAAGCCGTCCAGATCTCTGTTTGCTCACGCGGTCAATCAGCTGCGGATCATCGGGATCCAGGCTCAGGAGATACTCCACGTCAGCTGCCGTCTGTCGACAGATCTGGTCCCGGCAAAAGCCGCCGGCATGAAGACGGCGTTGCTGGTTGCGGAAAAGTCAGGACTGGAAGTCAACGCCGACGTTCTGAAAGACCCAGCCACGAAACCCGATCGACTGTTGACGCGGCTGGATCAGATTTCGTCAGTGGTCGGTCTCGGTTAACTTTGATGGCTGTCTCCGATCACACGACCGTCACCGCATTCCTTGGCATCGTGCGGAAGGGCAACGCCGTGATCTGTCGCTTCAGCCCTCCTGAAATCATCTCGGTGAACGAACCGGCCGCGAAGGGTGCCCGACCGGACAGCAGGAAGAACAGTGTGCAGCCGAGTGAATAAATATCCGACCGCGCGTCGGCGGAACGGGGATCTGCGGCCTGTTCCGGAGCCATGTAGTCCGGAGTTCCAAGGACCATGTCAACGGCAGTGAGATTCAGCTGTGTTTCTGCCGTCAGCGAGACGCCTGCCGGATTCTGTTCCAGCCGCGCGAGACCGAAGTCGAGGATCTTGATACTTCCGCTCGTTGCCTGCATCAGATTCTGAGGCTTGATGTCACGGTGAATCATGCCTTGATCGTGTGCATTCTGCAATCCGAGACAGACCTGCCGTAACACGCTGCATGCCTGTTCGACTGGCAGAACGCCTGCCTGCTGAACCCGCTGTGCGAGACTTCGACCGTCAACAAATTCCATGACGAGAAGAATCGCAGGAAACCCCCACATCCTGCAGCAGCTGCATCATTCGACTGTCTCCGCTGCCGATCGCGTCATTCGGTCGGTGACGCAGAGTTGTTCGCAGGAAATTGAGGGTAATTGCCTTCAGCCAGGCTCGAAAGGAACCTGAACGCTGCCGTTCGAAATTCACCGATTCGCCGGACCACGACGGTCAGCACTTCCTGAGCGATATCGTCGGCATCACTTTGATTGAGTCGGACGTCACGCCGCATCCAGCCGTGGATCAATGGCGTGTAGATCGAAACCAACCGCTGCCAGGCGACATTATCGGTCTTATGGCGAACTCGATCGAGCAGACTGGCCGATGTCTCAGACATGCTCACTCCCGTTCAATGGCTCTGTCAGGGCAGCAGCCTTCCTTGATTACGATCGAGATATTTTTGCCAGCGACGGAGAGCTTCGCGGCGTTTGGATGCTTCCGCGTCAGGATGATAACCCATCCGGTCATGAGTGGCTTGTTCCATGCGGTAAATCGCCAGGGTTCGCGTCAGCAGTCGGTCGCTGGATAGCAGTTCCATCAAGTACGCAGTGACTTCCGGATCATTGGCGGCAGCGTCCGAGAGACCTTCGATCAGCTGCAGGGTTGCGTCGGCTTCGTCCATCGGCAGTCGGGTTTCCAGCGACGTCTGAATTGCCTGCCGCCCACTGCCGAAACTCATGGCAATCGCTGAGAGTCCGTCGATTGCGGCCCGGTGGACGGTTTCATCGCGGGGTTCAAAGACAATGC
>JANNGQ010001295.1:0-5807 GCA_031403975.1 Planctomycetota bacterium | reverse complement strand
CTGGTGTTCGGGCATCAGGTCTTTGCTCTCAACAAGGATCGCTCTGTCGTTCCTCACGGTCACGACAACATGGCCACAGCCTTTCTGATACTGAAGGGCGAATTCCGCGGCCGTCATTACGATCGACTGGAGGATGATGCCACGCACATGGTCATTAAACCGACGATTGACAGGGCCTTTGGACCGGGCACGTTTTCCACGCTCTCGGATGTAAAAGACAATGTCCACTGGTTCCAGGCCACGAACGACAGCTGCTTCATCTTCAACATCCACGTCATGAGCGTCGTGCCTGGACGAACAGGTCGTGTGTATATCGATCCCCACGGAGAGAAACTCACCGATGACCGGATCAGAGCTCGCAAGATTGACCATGTGGAGGCCAACGCACTTTACGGCTGACAGGCTGCTGTGAAGGATTTATTCTGGTGAAACAGCGGGCGTTGGATCTGTAGCCGAAGTCTTGAGACTTCGGGCCATTCCATTTCCAGCCGAATTCTCACGAATTCGGCTGCAAGAATCCTTTGCGGCGTTGATCTCCGAGCGACCGGTCGCAGGGCTCGAACGCTGTTTTTTTGACGGATCGCGGATTGCCGGGGGGAACTCCTGCCCGATAGCTTTCCAGAGTAGCTCGCTCAGGTAATACTCCCGGCTCGCGGTCGCAGCGAGTTCGGTCGGTATCGCGTCAACATGTTCAGCAGAGGACAATCGGCAATGGGTCAGGGGAAATCCACTGACGTTCAGGTTAAAGAAGTCAAAGTTTCGTTTGAGCCGGTCCAGTTCCGGACTCCGCTCAAGTTCGGAGGGCGGACTGTGAGTTCCACAGTTCTGATCAACGCCGAAGCGACCGTGGAAACTCACAGTGGAAAACATGCGACAGGGCACGGCAGTATGCCCGTCGGAAATGTCTGGGCATGGCCGTCGGTCGTCGTTGAACCTGCGCAGACTGAGAAGGCCATGCTGAACTATGCCGAGGAAGTTGTTGAACTGTTCAACACTTATCCCGGTTATGGACATCCGCTGGAAATTGAGTTCGAGGTCTCGTCGGAGTTCGACCGGCAGGCGCATCGCGTTCCCGAATCGATGGGCATCAAAGAAGCAATTCCGCCGCTGGCCCAGCTGGTAGCCGGCAGTGCCGTGGATGCCGCTATCCACGACGCTTACGGGCGAATGCTGAAACTGAACAGCTTCAATACTTTGTCGAAAGAGTTCTGCAATGCGGACCTCAGCGAATTCCTGGACGACCAGTTCGTCGGCGAATACCTCGACCGATACACGCTTCGTGAACCGGTGCCGTTGTTGCCGCTGTACCACCTGGTCGGGGCGCTGGACCCGTTGACGGAGGCGGATGTCATTGATCGGCCGAACGACCGACTTCCGGTGACTCTGGGTGAGTGGATCAAGGCGGACACGCTGACGCATCTGAAGATCAAGCTGGCGGGTGATCAGCTCGAATGGGACATAGACCGAGTGCTGTCGGTCGACAAAGTTGCAACCGAAGTTCAGGCATCACGAGGCTGCTCGCAGTGGTTTTATTCCTGCGACTTCAACGAGAGGTGCGAATCCGCGGACTATGTACTGGAATTCCTGAAACAGATCATGAAGAGGTCGAAACCGGCCTATGACAGGATTCAATACATTGAACAGCCGACGAGCCGCCACCTGGATGCCGCTAATGCTCCTCAGATGCATGACGTGGCGGCGATGAAACCCGTGGTGATTGACGAAGCGCTGATCTCGTACGAATCGCTGCTGCAGGCTCGTGAACTGGGGTATTCGGGAATTGCACTCAAAGCCTGCAAGGGTCAGACAGAATCTCTGCTGATGGCTGCCGCAGCTCAGAAGTTCGGAATGTTTCTGTGTGTTCAGGATCTGACCTGTCCGGGGGCATCGTATCTGCATTCGTGCAGCCTGGCGGCGAGAATCCCCGGCGTCATGGCGATCGAGGGCAACGCGAGGCAGTATTGCCCGTCGGCCAATCAGAAATGGGCCAGGAAGCTGCCGACGACGTTTACCGTCAAAGACGGTGCGATTGATACAAGTCGTCTGGCTGGACCGGGACTGGGATTCCAATAAGGGAGTGATGTCCGCCAGTTGCCCGATCAACCGACCGCGGGATGTAGCGAACCTGCCCGTCACAAGGGGAGTTTTGCGGAACACTGCACTTTTGGTGAGCTCACATCTGGAGTTCGCTTTTCCAAAGGCGTTACGATAGTCGATTCCAACGATCAGGGTTGTTCCGTGTGCGATGTTCGGCCTTGACAGGATCGGGAGCGGAAGTGCTCCCGGGTGGTGTCTTCGATTGTGGTCTGGTCGGCGTCGACTGTCTGGAAGTTGTGTGTTTCGGCATTACCTTTTCGCGGAATCTCGGACTATGGCTCTTCTGCTTCGGACGACCGCCTTACTTGCAGTCCTTGGTTCAACGGCTGTTGTGATCGCACAGGACACCACGGAGCCGGCTGTGGCTCCCGTTGCTGCAGCAGCCGCTGAAGCCGAGGTGACCGAAGGCCAGACGATTTACAGTTTTTCGTCCTTGAAGCAGATTTGGGAGACTCAGGCGATTCTGGATGCCAGTCGTGACAAAGTGAAGATCTTTTCCAACGATGAGGACGTGGTCTTTGTGCAGTCGTCGTCCGGCACCGTCACGGCGATCAGCGCCGAAAGTGGTCGGGAGTTCTGGTCGGTTCAGTCCGGTAGCGCAGATGAAGTCGACTTGCCCGTCGCGTCGGACAGCCGAACGGTCGTGATCGTGGCGGGCCCATCAATTTATGGGTACGAAAAGTTCACCGGAAGAAAACTGTTCGGATACCGCCTGCCGGATCAGCCTACCGCCGGGCCGGTGCTGGTCAATGATTCGGTTCTGGTCCCGGTCGGCAACGGATCGCTGTGTTCTTACAGGCTGAAGGATCTGAGTTACATTGGTCGCCTGAATGCACTACCCGCTGGCGTCGCCAAGGCGCTCGACTGGAGATACACGAGTGGCGAGTCGATTCAGTTTGCACCGGTGGCAGGACGAGAGCGCGTGGCGTTCGCGACTGAACTCGGAAATATTCATGCGATAAGTCTTGGCGAGTCAGACAAGGGCCGGGCAAAATTCCAGTTTCTGATGCAGAACAGAGCGACAGCGCCGTTAACGCTGGTGACTCGGGACGACAAGGAATTCCTGCTCTCGGTGTCGGCTGACAACCGCCTGTACTGTATCGAGCTGCAGACAAATGGCATGATGGACTGGACTGTTCCTCTCAACCGTGCTGTGACTCAGCCGGTCAGTGCGATCGGAGAGGACGTGTTTGTGCTGACTGAAAACGAAGAGCTTGCAAAGTTCAATCTGGTCACGGGACTGCCGACTGCTGTATCTGCCGGTGTAGCGGCGATGATCAGCCAAAGTGATGATTCCGTTACCGAACGATTGCCGGCTTTTGGAGCTGTCGTCGACGTCAGGGTCGCGGGAACGCTGGCATTCAGCCCGTTCTCGGTCACGAACCGGTCCACCGGCCAGGCAGTGAAGGCAGTCGTGTTCGATCTGTCAAATCCGCGACTTGGTCTCTCGTTCGCAGTCGGCGAACAGAACCAACCAGTGGTCCGGACGTTTGACGACAGCGCTGAGCGAACGGGTGTCAAGTCCTTCACATTAAGCCAGGACAGGAAGATCCTGACGATTACGTTCAGCGATTTTGCTCCTGATGAGACGCTGTATTTTCACGCGGATCTGGAACATTCCCAGATGCCCGCCTGGAAGATTTCGGAAAAGGAGTTTCTGGGCGTCTCAATGGAAGCGTACGTCTCGCCGTTACCGACGCCTGGCAACTCCCGGCTTGCCGTCGACAGCGATGCCATTCCGCCGCGCAAGATTGTCGGACGCTTCAATCCTGTGACTCAGCCGTGGAAAGTTCAGGGTGTCAAAACTCTCGCGGCCGTGTCTAAGAATTCTGTTTACTATATCGATCGGGACGATCGGCTGGTTGCTGTGAACCGGCAGACGGGGCAACCCGCGACTTCGATGGAAGTCCAGAATTACTCCATGCATCTGAGAAACAACCTGACCGACCGCGTTTATCTGAGCACGGCTGTCGGCAGAGTCGCGTGTTTCGCGGAATCCCGCATCGAGGTTGGCACACTGCCGGTTCCGACACCCGGTGGCTTTGCGTGGCTGTTGTTTCCCAGGAGCGAAGTCGTTGCTGATTTCGCGACGTTTCATCAGAACCCGGATCGTCGCCCAATCATGTCGGATGTTCCGAAGACAGACGCGGCAGCCGAAACTCCCTGAGTGAAATCTGAGTGGGGCACTGGCGAGCTGCGCTGTCACGCCGGCGAGAAGTCCAGCGGCGAGACGTCGAAGCACGGAGTTCCCAGTACGGGCTTCGCCCGCAACCCAGCCCGAGTTATTGACTTTCGGCTTGCCGGTGAGCTTCGTCAGGAGTCCGAATTCGCGTCCATTCGCGGTTCAACGGACTTCAGCACAAATCTCGGAGAGCAGAGTGACCGCGAATGCCGACCGTGAGACACTGTCGATAGTGCTTTGCCCGAAACTCACGACGGTGATTGAAGTTGGACCATTCGGCGTTGTCATTTCAATTCAAGAAGAAGCACAAACTCCCTATGCCTGAAACGACTTCCCGGCGTGCTCTCATCAGTGTCAGCGACAAGACCAGTCTCGAACCGTTTGTCCGGGGTCTGACGGACCTGGGTTTTGAGATACTGTCGACGGGCGGAACGCGCCGGTATCTGGAACAGGCCGGGATTTCGGTGATTGACGTGACAACTTACACCGGATTCCCGGAGATCATGGATGGTCGAGTCAAGACTCTGCATCCCAAAGTTCACGGAGCAATACTGGGCAGGCCGACTTTGGCATCTGATGCGGCAGCAATCGCAGCTCACGGCATTGTCCCGTTTCAGCTTGTGGTCGTAAACCTTTATCCCTTTCAGGAGACGATCGACAGGCCAGGTGTCACGCTTGAGGAAGCCATTGAAAACATCGACATCGGTGGTCCTTCGATGGTGCGGTCCGCGGCTAAGAACCATGCGCATGTGGCCATCGTGACACAGGCGGCTCAATACCCAGAAGTACTGCAGCGGCTGCGAGATGGTGCTCTGGACGAACGTTTTCGTCTCGGTCTGGCAGCGGCAGCGTTTGAAATGACGGCTGTCTATGATCGGGCGATCAGCGAGTATCTGGCCATGGTGATGGCGGCCGAATCCGGAACGCCGAGC
Organism: Planctomycetota bacterium; assembly: GCA_031403975.1. Classification (GTDB taxonomy): domain Bacteria; phylum Planctomycetota; class Planctomycetia; order Planctomycetales; family Planctomycetaceae; genus SXXK01. The sequence goes on along the minus strand of JANNGQ010001295.1, from coordinate 596 downwards.
CATTTCGGTCGTCGGCTGTCACTTTCATTCCGCCTGCAGCAGGAACTGCGTTACGGAGAGAACCCTCATCAGAGGGCGGCTTTCTATGCCGAAGATCATCCGTCGCCCGCATCGATCGCCAGAGCCCTGCAGCTGCATGGCAAAGAACTGTCATACAACAACCTGCTGATCTCGATGCCGCCAAAGCCATTGTGTCCGAGTTCACTCAGCCGGCAGCATGTGTGATCAAGCATAACAACCCGTGCGGCTGTGCTGTGGCGGCAACTCTATCCGAGGCATTCGACAAAGCGTACGAAGGAGACCCCATCAGCGCGTTCGGATCAGTTATCGGGCTCAACCGGACTGTCGATGCCGCCACCGCGGAACGCATGTGTGTCCCCGGCCGATTCATTGAGGCCATTATCGCGCCCGGCTACGAGGACGACGCCCGGCAGATACTGATCACGAAACCCAAATGGAAGAACAACGTCCGGCTGATGCAGACGGAGGGTCAGGATGCAGGCAGAGGCGCTCCAGAATTCCGTTGGGTCAGCGGAGGTTTGCTTGTTCAGGATCGCGACGATCTGCCTCAGCCCGATGCCGCATGGAAAGTCGTC
>JANNGQ010001294.1:0-3287 GCA_031403975.1 Planctomycetota bacterium | reverse complement strand
TCCGACACGATCGTCGGGACACCCAGCTTCTCGAAGCGCGCCTGGATGATCTCGAACTCGCTCCACGTCGGCACGTCGCGAAAGTCGACGATGGCGATGGTCGGCGGCGCCGCGGTGCCCCCCCACTCCTTGTAGCTCTCGAGCAGGGCCTCGAGCAGCCGCTCCATCAACGCGTACGGGCGCACCTCGTACTGTTCCCGGAAACGCTGCATCACGGGGAGCTCGAGGAATACCTCCCCGAGGGTCTGCGAATACCCGGCGCCGGCCGGCGATTCGGCGTTGTACTCGGCAAACTGCAGCGACTCAGGAAGCAGGAACGCGTCCACCCTCGATGCCGTGCTCGCCCGTCCGTATCCCGGATCCATGCGGATCAGGCGCAGCTCGCCGTCATTGAGCGCCACCTGCGCCAGCAGCGACGGCGACTCGAGTGCCGCGGCCGCGACCCGCTCACCAAGCACGGCCATCATCTCGACGACGGCGTTGCCCGCCGCTCCGCCGACGGGAATTTCGTGCGAGCAACGCCGCAGCAACCGAATGCATTCCAGCCGGCGGAGCGGCTGGTCAACAGTAGGCCATCTGCCCCGAGCGCGGCTCGTGACTGGCCACCGACAGGCTCTGGTTCAGGCCTGCTGCCGTTGATATGCTGATGAACACTGCGCTGATCATATGGGCATTCAGGGGTGATGAAGATGACAACGGACACGACACAAACCCGCAAACTGACGTATGCCGATTACGTCAAGATCCCCTATGACGGACGGCGGCATGAGATCATCGACGGGGAGCACTACATCAATGGGCAGCGGCACGATCTTGTTGGAGAGGAGTCGCTCTTGAATCCGGCACCGAGTACCTACCACCAGACAGTGTCTGGTCGTCTGTTTTTTCAGCTGTTTCAGCAGATTGAATTGAGGGATCTGGGATCCGTGTTTCACGCACCGTGTGACGTGCAGCTGACTGAACACAAGATTGTTCAGCCGGACATTGTCGTCGTGGTGAAGCGCAGGCAGGCGATCATTACACCGACGAAGATCAAAGGGATTCCTGACCTGGTTGTGGAGATTCTTTCGCCGTCCTCTGAAGAGAACGACTGCATCCTGAAACGTGCGATGTACCAGGCCGCCGGTGTACCTGAATACTGGATTGTCGATCCCTTAGAACATGCAGTGGAGCAACTCTTGCTGCGGGACGGTCGCTATCAGCCGGAGCCCGATGTTGATGTCCGGCAGCTCACAATCCTGGAAGGCGTCAGCGTGCGGCTGAATGAGATCTGGTAGGCGCATTGCCCCACAAACAAGGCTGATCTAGAGTTCTGCCATGGAACTCTGGCAAGCCTGTCTGATTCTCTGTCCGGCCGCGGCGATTGGCGGAGCGATCAATTCCATCGCCGGGGGCGGGACACTCGTCACGTTTCCGGCGCTGATGTGGGTGCTGAGCGCCATGTCGGGCAACGCGGACGGCGCTGCGATCATCGCGAATGCCACAAACACTGTCGCGTTGTGTCCCGGTGCACTGTCGGGATCATGGGGTTATCGGCGTGAATTGAAGGAACTTTGGGACTGGGTGCGCTGGCTCGCGCTGCCGAGTCTGCTGGGCGGGATCGCCGGGTCGCTCATCGTCGTGCTGGCTCCGGAGTCAACTTTCAAGGCCATGGTGCCATGGCTGATCGGACTCGCGACACTTCTGTTTATTCTGCAGCCGAGGCTGACTCGCTCCGATCTGACAGCCAGCACTCTCGCCAGCCGCAGCGCGAACACTCATTCGATGGTGTTTTGCTTTCAATTCCTGATTGCTCTCTACGGCGGCTACTTCGGTGCCGGGATCGGCATTCTGATGCTGAGTTCATTGAGCTTGCTGAACTTGGGCAACATTCATCACGTCAACGGGCTGAAGACCGTACTCGCGGGGCTGATCAATGGAGTCTCGGTTGTCGTGTTTGTTGCAAAAGGAAAAGTGGACTGGCCGCTGGCGATCCCGATGATCGTTTGCGCATCACTCGGCGGCTGGCTGGGTGCGACGTGGGCGAGAAAGCTCGATAAGTCACTCGTCCGCCGAATCGTGATCTGCATCGGAATCGTGTTGACGACATGGTATTTTGCTCAGCAATGGATGAGGCCGTAGCTCTGGCGGCTCGCATGATGATTCTTGTCCGATCAATCCGACTGTTGCCTGTTACCGTTCTGTGCTGGCTGCCCTGTGCCGCCTCGCACGCGATGGCTCAATTCCCGGACGGCGAGCGGGCTCTCGTACAGCAACTCGTGGACCGCTCGTTCTTCGAGCTGGCGGAGCAATACTGCCGACAGCGACTGGAAGAACGTGCAGACGTTGACGTCCGTTCGGAGTGGGAATCCCTGCTGTCCGAATGTCACCAGCAACAGGCCTGGTACATGGAGAGCGACAGCCGCGTGCAGAAGATCCGGCTGGCCGCTAATCGCATCACGGACTTCCTGAAGAGCAATACTCCATCGTTTGAAAACGATCTGATACTTCGAGTCCGGCAGATCGAGTTGCTGGCAACCGCGGGCGTGATGGAGTCTGTGCTTCAGGCCGGTATCACAAACGCAGGCCGGACGTCAGCCGTTTATCCTCGAATCGATCCCCGCGGGTTGACACCCAAGGCTCGCCAGGTCGCAGATTCCGTCAGTTCGGACTCCGTCGGCCGTGAATTTGCTCTGGAAGCAATCCATCAGAGTTCAGAGCTGAGCATCGCACTGCTGGCTCAGCTGAAAGTACTCCGGAATGACATCGATCGCGACGTCGCAAGAATTGCACAGGAACGCATTCGCTGCGCCATGGCGGAGATGATGATGGCTCAGTCACGACTGGAGAAGGCGAGCGACACTGCGGATCTGCTTCAGAAGGCCGATGAGATAGCCGGGCAACTGCAGAAATCGGCCAGCGCCGATGGTCTGCGGTTCCGAGCGAGTCTGCTGCAGGCTGAAATCCGGCTCGACCAGAGGGACTTTGAGGCGTACCGGCTGCGGCTGACGAGTCTGCTTTCCGCCGCAGAAACGGATTCACAAAGAGTAATGGTGGAAGCATTGAAGATTCGAGGCCTTCTGCTTCAGGATCAACCGTCTGTAGCTCTGCAGGAATGTCTGCACCAGTCGAAAACCGGGACAGCGCCGACTCAGGAAATGAAGGCACTGAGACTGCAGGGATTGCTGCAGCTGCTGGAGTTGCTGTCTCAATTGGAGCCAGGGCTGCCTCAAACCGCGGAATTGCGTTCGAGGACGATTGAGGAATTCAAAGTTCTGAGGGAGAAGGCACTCGCCACGACTCGCGGC
>JANNGQ010001293.1:0-2502 GCA_031403975.1 Planctomycetota bacterium | reverse complement strand
CTGAAGCCTGCGGCTGTTCTCGAGGTGTTCCAACGTATTCAAGTTGCGCGGTCGACCTGGGGCGAGCGGCTGGTTGTTCACCTCGGGGACGAGCGGCGGGAGCTCGACCATGGGCCACGCTCGCATGAGGTTGTAGCCCGTGTGGTTGGACCAGGTGATCTGACCGTGGCGGACAGCGATGAAACCATGCCAACTGCCTGAGAAGAGCAGCACCGGAAGCAGGAAGCACGCGAAGTATCGCTTCGGCAGACGTTTCAGGTGCTGATAGCCACAGAAGACGAAAAACGGAAGCAGGTAGAAAACGAACGGTCGAAGCAACTCGAACATCGACAGACCGGTTTGATGCAATCGCTGGATCGGTTTCGACGGGACGCTGATCAACGCGGGCAGATGGAGAGTCTCGACGTCTACACACAGCAGGCGATGGGGATTCTGACCACATCGCTCCTGATCGATGCCCTGGATCTCGCGAAAGAGGATCCGCGCATTGTGGCACGCTACGGTGAAAGCAGCCAAGCATTTCAACGCGACGGGGCGCCCCCGATGGTAGAGAACTTCTGCCTGGCTCGACGACTTGTCGAAGCCGGGGCGAGGTTCGTTTCGCTGAACTTCAGCCGTTGGGACTGGCATGGTTCCGATGGCATGAACTTTCCCAAGTGCCGCGAAGAATGCCCGCGGCTCGATCAGGGCCTGGCCGCCCTGGTGACCGACTTGCACGAGCGTGGCATGGATCGTGATGTCTCAGTCGTTGTCTGGGGTGAATTTGGTCGCACGCCGAAGATCAACGGCAACAACAGCCGTGACCACTGGCCGCAGGCGAACACAGCCGTACTGGCGGGCGGCGGCATGCGGACCGGGCAAGCGATTGGTTCCACAAATCGCTATGGCGAACAGCCGCAAATCCGCCCGGTGACATTCCAGGAAGTCTTTGCCACGCTGTACCACTGCGCCAGCATCGACGCTCAAAACACTCGCATCTTCGACCTCTCCGGCGTCCCTCAGTACCTCGTCGATCCAGGCAATCAGCCGTTGCGCGAACTGGTTTGAACGCCGGATGACGCGGACAGGCAAGTGGAACGGAGCGGCTTGATGTTTCCCTGTATGCTCAAGTCACCAAGAATCACGAGGCCCGCCTGGACAGACTGTTTCTTGAGCGCTGAATAGATGGCGACGACTAAGGCGATGTCGGCCTCACAGGGAACGTGGTTGCTCAACAAATCGATGGCCTCGACATGGAAATCCGTGGTATCAATCTGCTGACCGACGCCCATCTTGACTTTCTGACCCATCACGACCATCGACTTGTTTGGCGATCAGTTGAGAAAGAGGAATCTGTAACGACGCCGTTGGTGGAAGACTTCATTGTGCTCACTGTCCGTGCCGCCAGTCTTTATGCGAGTGTCACTTCGAAGTTCAACGGATCGGGCCAATCCACTCAAAATGTGCCACCAATTCTGCCGGCACGAATTCGCACTCGGTCTTCTTCCACTATCCACAAATGACCAGCCAGAGGTTCGGCCGCAAACAGAGGAAGCATTCGCTCTAAGGCACGAAGAACTGCCGGTCGGTTTTGGTCGAGCAACCGCAGAACGATGATGCCCGCGTAATCTTCCGGCGGAAATTCTCGAATGTCCGAGAAATCCAGATCGAGAGTCACGATAGCCCGTTGTTCGTCTCGGCAGACCACGGCAATCTCCCCATCCGCATGACCTCGCAAACCCTGATCGAAAACCGTCAGGGCGTCATGACCCGCTTTGCGCAGCAACTCCGCTGCATCCGTATGCAGATTCTCGTCCACCTTAAACAACATCAGGCGGCTCCGACAGGCAGTCGGACGATCCGCTCGCTGGCCAGTGCTGCTGCGTAATGCAGGGCCGCGTGAATATCGAGCTCTTCGATGTGATAACCCTGCATGATCGCGGTGTGCGTTTCCCCTGCCGCAAGATTGTCGAGAATCAAGACGAGTGGCGAGCAGCTTGATCTCCCGACGAAGCTCCCATTCATCGGTCGGGTTGTACCGCATAATGGCGAACGGCAGGTCGTGGTACACGCTGATCCGTGGCGGGACCGCCTTCAAGTCGCCTTCGAGAGTATCGATGCTATCTTTGAGCAAGGACATTCGCATACTCCTCAAGGCTGTTGGCGGGAAATGTCAGCCGCGTCACGCTTCCGGCAACGTGATACTCAAGCAGGTCACGCTGATGAGCTTCAAACAGTAGGCGTTCGACTCCTTCCCTCGGCAGGAAAAACAGCTTCCAATCCGGCAGCTCGATCAGTTTGGCTCCTGATGGCTGATGCTGTTTCAAATAGAAGGCGATGTAGGAGAACGACTCGATGGGAATGTAGGCGGGCGCGATTTTCTTGTTGACGGCTCCCTGCAACACTCCGAAGTCCCGAAGGGTCGACAGCAACCCTTGCGAAATGCGAGTGATTGTGTATTCGGACCAATGTCCAGTCGTCTTGCGTTGTTCGACCCACTTCGCCAGCGAACGCTGGATGTCT
>JANNGQ010001292.1:0-2369 GCA_031403975.1 Planctomycetota bacterium | reverse complement strand
AGCCAGTGATTGTTGACTTGAAGAAACCGGTCGGCAGGCTGCTTCGCGTTCAGGCGGCCTCGCATTCGACTGCACCGGCCTACCAGCCGTGAGAACTGCCGCCTGGCGTCGGGACACGTGAAGAGGCTTCAGAATACGTGTAGCGGAACTCGTGAGAGTACCGACCTGAAATCCCACGACTTCAGCTATGAAGATTCAAGGCCCGGCCGCCGCTGCATCAGTCTGGTACTGCCCGAAACTCCGGCAATGGATACAGCGGCAGAGGAACGGTCTGAGCCTGATCCGCGAGTTCCTGCAGTCGCTGCCATCCGCGCGTGATCAGTGTCGTGCGTTCGGCAGCCCAGGCGGCATCAAACAGGCGCTTGTCAAAATCGCCCTTGACTGTCACGGGTGCGAAATCCTGATGCTCAATGAACTGAGCCATCACAGGATTGCAGCGGAGATGCCTTTCGGGAGCCGCCAAGAGCAACTTCGACGCCAGTTCGCCCGTCACGAATCGCAGGTAAAGATCGCTTTCGCGGATCGATTCCACTTCTTCACCGCAGACATCACAAAGATAACCCTGTTCACAGCGCGCCATTGCGTTGATTCCGAGTGTCTCGGCTGCCATTGTCTATTTCACCTTCGCGACATCCGCCGCACCAAAACAAAACAGCGACTGCGTGGTGCGCACATACAACCGGTCGTGCGCGATTGCCGGAGTCGCAAACACTGGTTCCCCGAGTTCCCCGGTGGAGATGGACTCCCACTGCGGCGAGTTCCTGAGGATGTTCACGACTCCTTCTGTATCGATCACGACCACATGGTCGCCCGCAGCGACCGGCGATGAATAGTATTGGCCGTTGCCCTGCTTCAGTCGTCCCTTCTTGATCGGTTTTCCGGAGATCGCATCCACCGTTGTGACAATTCCGCCGTCGTCGACGACAAAAACCGTTTCACGGTCGGCCAGAACGCACGGTATGTAGGGCATGGCTTTCCCGAAACTCCAGAGCACATTGGTTTCCGTCACATCTCCCTGACCGATGACGCTGATCGCCGTCAGACCACCTTTGCCGACAAAACTGTCGAACGCTTTGTTCCATTCCTTTTCGTCGACAATCGTGTCTTTGTTGCCCCAGTTGTCGTCGATCCGGGTCATCAGCCGACTGATGGCGGCGTTATTCCCTGCTTCTCCGGAGTCGATGCTGCCATCCTTGTTTGCGTCCATGCCTCCGAGCATACTCATCGGGATCCGCTCACCGACCGGTTCACAGAAGAACAGCCGGTCACCGCGGAGCATCGGCGAGCTGACAGGTGCGTTCGTCTTGCCGACCAGCCACCAGACTCGTTCTCCGCTGACCGGATTGTACGCCACAACTTCGAACGGCCCGGTCGTCAGCAGCAGTGGAGCCGCATCCTTCGGCTCGTAAATCACGGGTGTGGAATAACCGCCGGTCAGGCCGGAGACGCGCTCGGTCTTCCACAGCTCTTCACCGGTCTCCGCGTTATAGGCAACGATGAAGGATTCGTTGAGCTGATCGACCGTCTGAAAAATGCGGCCATCGGAGTACACCAGAGAACTGGAGAGTCCGTGCATCGTGCGGGACACTCCGCACGGCCTGTTCCAGAGTTCTTCGCCATCGAGTGTCCACGCGAAGACGCCTGTGTCCGGGAAAAACGCATACACAGATTTACCGTCGCTCACTGGCGTTGGCGTTGACGGATCCGCCGGCGGCGTCGCAATTTCATCATGCCCGTTGTTGATTGATCGTTCCCAAAGCGGATCGCCAGTCAGCGCATTCAGGCAATGCAGAGTCCGTTTCGACTCCGCGTGAGATGTCAGCAGAAGTTTTTCGCCGACAATGATCGGAGAAGACGTTCCGGCCGGCACGGCAATTTTCCACAGCCGATTCTTGTCCGGCCCGACCTCAGAGGGGACCGATTGTGCCACCGCAACACCGGCCCCGTCGTCTCCACGGAAACGGGCCCAGTCGTTTGCCATCGTCGTTGCGTCAGCGCAGAAGCAAGTCAAAATCCCGAGGACAAACATTCGATTCATAAAACTACCCGTTGAATCCATTGTTACGATCGGAGGAACGGAGGGATCTCGTCCGTCGGGACACGACGTGAAATACACCTCGCTGACGCTTCGGGTTGGTAAAGTAGTGCCATCGGGCGCTGCTCAGACAGCGTTCAACTGCATTGCAGCTGCACCTGTTGCTGCAAGCATCGTTCGACGGCCACCTATTTTCATTTATCCGGCGAATTCACCCGTTTTCGTGCAACGAGAATATCAGACCGCAGCTTACTGAAGAACTCATCGATCTGCTTCTTCCGATTCGGTGATAACCTCCGCTGAAACCAGGGGCCTGAATCTGACTCCTCGGGCC
>JANNGQ010001291.1:0-2007 GCA_031403975.1 Planctomycetota bacterium | reverse complement strand
CGAGGGGGCTGCGGAGGATAGGAGCGCGGCGCTGGCTCCGCCGGTAGTGACAGCCTGAAACAGATGCTCCGGCGACCCGGCACCACCGCTGGCCACGACGGGAATCGAAACGGCATCGGCTACCGCACGAGTGATCTCCAGATCGTAGCCATCTTTTGTTCCGTCCGCGTCCATGCAGGTGAGCACGATCTCACCGGCACCCATCCGTTCGACCTCCCGAGCCCATTCTACCGCCTGCAATCCCGTGGGAACTCGCCCGCCGTTGATATGCACATCCCAGAACTCCCGACCATTGAGCTGAATGCGTTTGGGGTCCACATTCACGACGATGCACTGACTTCCGAACCGCAGGGCGGCTTCGCGCACGAAGTCGGGATTTGTGACGGCGGCAGAGTTGATCGAGACCTTGTCACAGCCGGCGCTCAAAAGTCGTCGGATGTCGTCGACGGTGCGGATGCCTCCGCCGACCGTCAGCGGCATGAAGACAACTTCCGATGTGCGGGCCACGATGTCAAGAAGGATGCCTCGCTGTTCATGGCTGGCCGTAATGTCAAGAAAGACGAGTTCATCCGCTCCCTGCTGTTCATAGCGGCGAGCGATCTCGACGGGATCGCCCGCGTCCTGCAGGTTCACAAAATTGACGCCCTTCACGACGCGCCCCGCGTGAACGTCGAGACAGGGAATGATACGCTTCGCCAGCATCAGACAACTTTCGGCAACGATGATGAATGACCAGGGCCGCGGGTATCACACTATTCTGTCGCGACAGTTTCAACTTTGGCCGTGGTGAAGACCCGGGGATTCGCGGATTCTGACAATGACATGCCCAGATCACCGGCAGACAGACACTGTTCACGTCCAGTTGGGTTCGCGAAGCTATGACATTGAGATTGGCGGCAGCACTTCAGCGGCGGGCGCCACATTGGCGGGCTGGCTGCACCTTTCCGGACTGAACGGGATCCGCATTCTCCTGGTTTCTGATGCCGCCGTCGGGCGGAATCATGGCGAAACGGTCCGCAACAGCCTTCTGATTGAAGGAGCAGACGTCAGTATTGCTATTGTGCCGTCCGGTGAACAATCCAAGTCATATGAACAGGTGACTCGTCTTTACGACCACCTTGTGGAAATTGCGGCAGACCGAAAAACGATCGTCGTCACGGTCGGAGGCGGGGTCACAGGAGATCTGGCCGGATTCGTCGCGGCGACGTATGCCCGCGGGCTCAGGTTTGTGCAGGTTCCCACGACACTGCTGGCGATGGTGGACAGTTCTGTCGGCGGCAAGACCGGCATCAATCATCCCCGCGGAAAGAATCTGATTGGAGCCTTTCATCAGCCGATCGGTGTCCTGATCGATCCGGCAACCCTGGCGACTCTGCCGGATCGTGAATATCGGTCGGGGCTGGCCGAAGTCGTCAAGTACGGTGTGATTCTGGACACGGCGTTGTTTGAGTACCTGGAAGCGAATGTCGACGGGTTGAATTCCCGCGATCCGGCTATTGTGCGGTACATCGTAGCCCGGAGCTGCGAATTGAAAGCCGAGGTCGTGCGGCACGACGAACTTGAAACGACCGGCCTGCGAGCCGCACTGAATTATGGCCACACGTTTGCTCATGCCTTTGAGGCGATGTCCGGATACGGATCACTTCTGCATGGTGAAGCGGTCTCCATCGGAATGATCTGCGCCAGCCGGCTTGCGGAGACTCTTGGCCGACTAGCGCCGGCTGACACTCAGCGGCAGCAAGCGCTCTTAGAAGCGCTGCATCTGCCTGTCGTTGTTCCGACCGATCTGCGGAATCGTGCCGATGAGATCATCGCCGCCATGATGCTCGACAAAAAGACTGAAGGCCGGGAATTACGATTCATCCTGCCGACCCGGATCGGTCATGTGGAAATCGTTAAAGGTGTCACGCCGGAACAGGCAGTCCTCGCGATAAGATAGCATGAGCCTGACCTGCGCGTTTTGACGTTTCGCGTTTCGCGTCCCGACCGGGACGGTCCCGGCGCGCC
>JANNGQ010001290.1:0-4785 GCA_031403975.1 Planctomycetota bacterium | reverse complement strand
CGGAACGGTAAGGACTTAGAAGAATGCTCCCAGAAGGGCTCGAACCTTCGACCTAATGATTAAGAGTCATTTGCTCTACCAACTGAGCTATAGGAGCGTTTGTGCGGCGGGATGGTACTGGTGAAGTTCAGCGTTTCCAAGTGTCTGCCGCTCGATTTCTGACACCACTGCCGGAGTTGGGATCGGTGGTTGCAGGCGTGAAACTCGGGTTTTGAGGGGAATCTGGAGGAAACTTTCTGTTTTCGGCTACTTCCCCAGAACCCTTTTGGGCGATGCTGTGTCATGCGGTTATCTGAAGTCTGCGACTGCGAAGGTCGGCTGTTCTGACATTTCCGATCGGATGTGTTGAAAACGGTGCCAGTGCGGCTCGCAGACTTCAAAGGAGTGTTTTTTTGGCTTTACCGGCCAGTTCGGCGGACGTTTTCAGAAAGAAACAATCGCCGGATCGGTAAAGCTGTTTTGTCGACAACACTGTTCGTTGTCGACGCGATTCGCGTCGCCCAGGTGCGACGATACACATGGACCGAATGACCCAGTCACGGGCGCGGGACCAAATCTGGAGGCAGAACAATGCTGCTGAACACAACGATTCATGCTCTGGTTGCTTCGACTCAGGCCCTCGCGGCCCATGTCATTGCCGAGCTGTTCGTGCGTTCTGCCTCCCCCGCAGTATTCGCAGTGGTACCGAAACAGGAACGCAAACCGCGCTCGATGCGCTGGCGTTATCTGCTCGGACAACTACCCGGCGACTTGCAGCCAGGATGTCAAAGAACATCCGATCGCTCGCACAGTTCGCTGAATTGCTCCGGTTCGGGGCAGAGTTGTCACAACGGTACCGGCACAGGTCCAGGCAGAAGCTGAGGAGCGAAACGCTCCCGTCTCCGGACGAAATCAGATCTTCTCCTGCCTGAGCCGCTCGAAGCGCGTTGCACCTGTCGTGCAGCCGCCGACTTCGTGTGAGTTTCTGAGGTCTATTCGCTGTTTCCGACAGCAATTGCGACTTCCGCTCACGGATGTTTTTCCTGCGATACTCATGCACAGTTTGTCCGCGATCCGCCACTGGCGACTGACGCGGAACTCAAACCCGTGCTTTCAGACTGGAGTCTGACTCATGGTTATGGATTCATTCACACCGCTTGTTGTTCGAGCTCAGACTGGTGACCGGAATGCGTTCGGTGATCTTGTGACGCTGTTCGAGTCTCGCATCTTTGGTATCGTGATGCAGCGGCTGCGGAACACCGCAGAGGCTGATGAGGTCGTGCAGGAAGTCTTTCTGCGAGCCTTCCGGAAGCTGCCACAATTGCAGGAACCGGATCGGTTCGGTGGCTGGCTTTGTCAGATTGCCGTCCGGCTTTCGATCAACCGGGCAGTTCGGCGACCGGCAGAGACGTTCTGCGAACCGGAGCGCTTTGATGCGTTTCAGGAGACGGAAGACACACCGTTGACTGCATTGCTTCGACAGGAGAACATCGAACAGGTTCGCGAAGGATTGACGCTGCTTGGCCGAATGGACCGGGAAACTCTGTGGGCCTTCTATTTTGAGGGTTCGTCGCTCAAGGAGATGAGCGAACAGTTCTCCAGCCCGATCGGCACGATCAAGCGGCGGCTGCACACAGCTCGAGGGCGATTGCGGGACGTGATGGGCTCGTTGCAGCCAGCGTGATCGTGCTTATGCCGCTTGACATCAATCCCGACAAACCCGGCATTGTGAAATGCCGGGCTTGTGCGGGATCAATTCGGACGGGACGGAACCGCTATGAACGTGACGGCACTTCGCACTCGCTACGACGCTGTCATCATCGGCAGCGGGCACAATGGTCTGGTTGCAGCGGCGTATCTGGCGAAGGCAGGTCAGTCGGTGCTGGTGCTTGAACGCAGCAATTATCTGGGCGGAGCAACGGCCTCGAAACAACTCTTTCCGGACTACGATGCCTGGTTGTCCCGATATTCGTATCTTGTGTCGCTGTTTCCGCAGCAGATCATCCGTGAGCTTGGTCTGATGTTTGAAACTCGCCGCAGGCGAACGGCTTCATTCACACCGTATACGGACGCGCGCGGTGTCCGACGGGGACTGGTGCTGTCCAATGTCGACGAGTCGCGGTCGAAGAACTCCCTGCGTGAACTGACCGGGGGTAATTCTGCCTGGGACGGCTATCAGCGGCTGCTGAAACTGGAATCTGCAATTGCTGAGATCGTCTGGCCATCAATGCTGGAGCCGTTGCGAGGCCGCTCCGACTTTGAGTCTGCATTGAGAACCGCGGACCAGCGGGAGGCATGGTCGGCATTTGTCGAGCAGCCGCTGGGAGACGTCATCGAGCGTTACGCGAAGGATGACGTCCTTCGCGGCCTGTTGATGACGGATGGTAAGATCGGTGTATTCACGCATCCGCATGATGCGTCAATGCTGCAGAATCGGTGCTTCTTGTATCACGTCGTCGGTAATGGAAACGGTGAGTGGCAGGTTCCGGTCGGCGGCATGAAGGCTCTTGCGGATGCGCTCGTCAAATGCTGTCGCAGCCACCGAGTTGAGCTGCTGACAGATGCTCCCGCTGTGGCGGTTCACGCAGGGGTTCACTCGCACTCGGTGACCTACAAAGTCGAAGGCCGAGAGTACATAATTGACGCGAGCCGAGTTCTTGTGAACGCCGGGCCACGGACGTTTGCCCGACTGCTTGGCGAATCATGGAATCCGTCTGCGACCGACGAGGGTTCGGTCGTCAAAATGAACATGCTGCTGCGGCGACTCCCCAGGATTCAGGCGAAGGGCGTGACTCCGGAAGAAGCCTTCTCCGGCTCATTCCACCTGGACGAAGGCTATGGGCAGATGAAAGTGTCGTATCAGTCGGCGCGCGACGGTCAGCTTCCGGATCCTGCACCCGCTGAGATGTACTGCCACACGCTCACGGACAGTTCCATACTGTCGCCCGGACTGCAGGCTGAGGGCTTCCAGACATTGACGCTGTTCGGACTGGATGTGCCTTACCGGCTCTTCACTGAGGACCATGATGCGCGCCGTGAACGCATCAAACAGTCGTACCTCGAAGCACTGGATCGCGTCTGCGGCGAACCGTTTGTCGACTGCATTGCCTGTGACCGGGAGGGGAAGCCGTGCCTTGAAATCATGACGCCGCAGGATCTGGAACATGAGCTGGATCTCGACCTCGGGAATATTTTCCACAACACATTGTCGTGGTTCTTCGCTGAGGATCCTGTCAAAGCCGGGACATGGGGCGTGGAAACTCCGTATCCCCGCATCTATCGGGCGGGCTCTTCCGCCGAACGTGGCGGTGCCGTCAGCGGCATTCCGGGGCGGAACGCTGCAATGTGTGTGCTCAATGAAATCGAGGCTTGAGTGTTTGACGCGATTCTCTGACAATGCCGATGCCCTCTCCGTTTTCCAACTGCTCCAGTCCAAGTCCAAGGATTTTTGTAGCCGGATTCGTGAGAATTCGGGGGTGACCGGCTGGCTCCGAAGTCTCACGACTCCGGCTACAACCTGCCGTCCCTCTCAGGACTCGGATTGCGCAACTTCAAAACTGACGCTGCCGGTCACAACAACCAGATGCCCAAGACATACCTATGCAGGATTCCCGTATCGAATCGCTGGCTCAGTTGCTCATTCATCATAGCTGCCGGCTTCAGAGCGGGCAGAAACTGCTGATCGAAGCCTTTGATCTGCCGGAACCGAATTTGATCTGTCGATTGGTCGATGAAGCGTACCACATCGGTGCAACGCCGTTTGTGGCGGTCAAGAACAACGCGGTGCTTCGCAGTCTGTATCGCGGAGCGACTGAAGCCAGTATGGGGCTTGCCGGAAAATTCGAAGCGGCCGTGATGAGCGAAATGGATGCGTACATCGGCATCCGCGGGTCAGCGAATTCGAACGAGTTCGCGGATGTGCCTGGACCGAACATGGACCTTTACCAGCAGCACTGGTGGCAGCCCGTGCATGTTCAGATCCGAGTTCCCAAAACGCGCTGGGTCGTGCTCCGTTATCCGACTCCGTCGATGGCTCAGGCAGCCAGCAAGAGCTGCGAGCAGTTTGAGGACTTCTACTTCGGCGTCTGCACGGCGGACTATGCGAAGATGTCCGAAGATCTGAAACCGCTGAAGGCGCGGATGGAGGCCGCCGATCAGGTCCGTATCACGGCGCCTGGAACCGATCTGCAGTTTTCCATCAAAGACATCCCGGTCGTGCCATGCGCTGGCGAATGCAATATCCCGGATGGTGAGTGTTTCACGGCTCCGGTGAAGGACAGTGTCAACGGCACGATTCAGTTCAACACGTCGTCGCGCTATCAGGGCACCGTATTTGACGGTATCCGCTTTGAACTGAAGGACGGCAGAATTGTTGATGCCACCTGCCGAAATGCTTCCGATCGACTGAACCAGATCCTGGACTCCGACGAAGGTGCCCGATACATCGGGGAGTGGTCTTGCGGAACAAACAATCACATTCTGCACCCGATGCTGGATACTCTGTTTGACGAAAAGATCGGCGGATCGTTCCACTTCACTCCGGGCAATGCCTACGACGAAGCGGACAACGGCAACCGCAGCCGGGTCCACTGGGACATCGTGCTGATCCAGACCCCCGAGTACGGAGGGGGCGAGATCTGGTTCGACGGCCAGTTGGTCCGAAAAGACGGCCGCTTTTTGCCCAAAGATCTTGCCGGGCTCAACGCGGGGCTCTGAACATCGGTTAAGATAGAAAGAGGAGCCAACTACTTGCCTGGGTCGCGCTGGTCGAGGTGTCTAAATGCTTTTTCAGTGGGAAGAGCAGCC
>JANNGQ010001289.1:0-2477 GCA_031403975.1 Planctomycetota bacterium | reverse complement strand
GTATCCTGAAGCAAGCAGTTACGGCGGAACAGATCGTAAAATCCGTAACCCGACGGAAACATCACCAGATGGCCCTGATACGAGAACGGCCCTTCGTCCATTTCAACCGCCTTGCCCCACAGCGAGATGCCGGAATGCATTTCACTTTCGACAAGCCGACTTTCGAAGATCAACCGAAAGTTGCCGTACTTCTGTCGTGTCATCAGATAGGTGCTGGACTTCGGCGCGTTCTCCAGAGTGTTACGGCCGATGATGACTCCGTTCTCCACGGTAAAATACTTTCCGACGTAACCATCCCAATCGGCGAGGTCCTTTCCGTTAAACAAGCGTACGACCGTTTCGCCGGACGGCAGCTTCGGAATCTGCTCTTCGCTCCAGTCATCCGCCGCCACACAGCGGAGAGCGCTGACGGTTATCGCCACAACCAGCACAGTAATCCGGGCGTTCATGAGTGATCTCTTTTTTAAACGAGGCAGACAAATCGTCTCAAGGGGGCGAGATCGTACCCGCGGCCAGGCTGCGAAGCGAGCGACGAGCAGGTTTACAGGATGGCGTGAATCGGAACGCCGTAATCCAGTTCCAGACGCTTTCGACCCGGGATTTCGAGTCGGTGCGGGTCCAGTCCCAATTGATGCAGGACGGTCGCATGGACGTCGGTGACGTAGTGCCGGTCTTCAACCGCGTGGAATCCGATTTCATCAGTCGCACCGTGAGCGATTCCACCTTTGACCCCGCCGCCGGCAAACGCCACGGAGAATCCGTACGGATGATGATCACGGCCGTCAGAATTCTGGAAGCCCGGCGTCCTGCCGAACTCTGTGCCGATCACTACCAGAGTTTCTTCCAGCATTCCGCGTTGCTTCAGATCGCGCAACAATGCCGCAATCGGCTGATCCACCTGACCGCAGAGTGTGGAGTGATTGTTTTTCAGACCACTGTGAGCGTCCCACGCTCCGGCACCTCCGTTGCTGCCGTGGAACAGCTGTACGAAGCGCACCCCGGATTCCACGAGACGACGGGCCACCAGACACTGCTGCCCGAATGTTCGCGTTGCGTCCTGATTCAGTCCGTACATCGACTGCGTGTCAGCAGTCTCAGCGCCGAAGTTGATCACATCGGGCAGCGCCGACTGCATCCGAAACGCCAGTTCATACGACTTGATCCGAGCCTGCAGAGCCGGGTCGCTCGGATATTCGACGGCTGTCAGCCGATTCAGCCGCGCCAGCAGTTCAAATTCACTCTGCTGTTCTTCACGAAAGACGTCCGCGCCGGGAGTGGCAAACGGAAGCGGGCTGTGAGGGTCGACGTTCAATTGCACTCCGGCGTGCTCCGGGCCGAGATAATTGGCCCCGTGAGCCCCGATCCCACCGCAGCAATCAGCAATCGGAGTTCCGATCACGCAGAAACTCGGAAGGTCATCATTCAGCGAGCCCAATCCGTAATGCACCCACGATCCGATCGTCGGAAACTGCCCCTCCAGTGCGTGTCGGCCAGTGTGAAACTGCAACTGAGCTCCGTGGTCGTTGTCCGTCGTCCACATGGATCGAACGATTGCCACATCGTCAATGACGCTGCCAAGATGAGGCCACCAGTCGCTGATATCGAGACCGCTCTGACCGCACCGCCGATGGTCAATCTGCATCGGATACAGCTTCGGCTGCGGATGATGCAGTCCCGCGACAAACTCACGCAGGTTCTTCTTCAGATAAGGAGAATCCAGCACGCTCTTGAAAGGCGTTTCGTCGACAGACAACCCGGCATACTTATTAAGCGCCGGCTTCGGGTCGAAGGATTCCACCTGCGACATGCCGCCGACAAGAAATATCCAGATGACATTCTTCGCTTTGGGCAATGTGTGCGCCAGTACCGGCGATGCTGACGTGGAGACCGAATCAGCGGCTCGAACAACGCCGTCGCGATGCAGCATCGCCCCCAGCGCAAGGCCCGTAAAGCCCATACCGACATCCGACAGAAATGCACGGCGGGAATCAATCGCGAGATTTCGACGAGTGCGAGTTGGCGGATGGCTGCTCATAACGCGGGGATCCAGTGGTCGAGCGGGCGGCAGGTCGATCGGCAGGAGTTGTCTTAGCGGCGGGATTGTCCAGAGACAAGCGAAGTTGCGCCTCGCCACCGGAGCAGGCCCCAATGGCGTGGACTTAGTGAGCGGAATGGCGCTAGCCACCGGTGTCTGTACGTTGAAATGCAGCAAATACACCGGCGGCTAGCGCCTTGCCGCTTACAGAAATCCCTAAGTCCACGCCACCGAGGCAGGCCCGCTGGGGTCGCTTGTCTGAGGGATAGACCTCCAGCCTATCGTACATCCGCAAAAATGACAGGCTGAAAGCCAATCCGCCGTGACGTTTTCACTTCCCTCTGGGGCAACGTCGTGAAGGTCTGATTGTCGCGTCTTCAGCACTTTAGCCAAGTCCCTTCTCCACTTCCCAGGGGAAGAAGTTGGCCGATCCCGGCGCGCC
>JANNGQ010001288.1:0-6402 GCA_031403975.1 Planctomycetota bacterium | reverse complement strand
TCGACATGCCGCTGGGCGAACGAAAGACGGTCGTCTTGCCGGTGGCGGGGTCGAACTTCATGATGTGCCCGGCGGCGAAAACGCCGGTCTTGGGATCGCGCGAAAGGCTCGACAGAGTAATATCGCTGAAGTAAATGCGTCCCTTCTCGTCGATCGTGATGTCGTTCGGAGAGTTGAGCGGTCGCCCTTCGAACAGTCCGGCGATGATCTGAGCCTTGCCCGTCTGCATGTCCGTGCGCGTGATCCGTCGACCTCCATAGTCAGCTCCCTCGGCGACGATCATGTTCCCGGCCGCATCGAACTTGATGCCGTTCGACATGCCGCTGGGAGAGCGAAAAAATCGAGGTCTTCTTCGTGCCCGGATCAAACTTCCAGATGTATCCGGCCTCAATGGCTCCCTGTTCATTGCGGGCCACATGCGAGAACGTAATCTCGCTGAAATAGACCATGCCATCCGGCGCGATGGCCACTCCTTCTGTGAGCACTTTCGATTCAAATAACTTCTCAAGCTGAGCGTCCGGCGGAACAATGGGACCTTGAGCGAATGACAATCTTCCGGAGGACAACAGGCCGAGGACGGCGACGGAACGGATGATTGTCCAGGCGAACTGAGATCGATGCAGCATGATGAGTCCTTCAGCGGGTGTAATGGTGAAGTGTCAGCCGGCGTAGAGTGACAGATGCAAATCTCAAATACGAAGCAAGACGATCGAAACTTGCAACTTAGAATGCGATGAACGACGCAGTGATCACATTTCAAATGCTGAGTCTCTTCCATTTCGCAACGAACCCAGGTCGTTCAAGCACTTCCGGATTCACGATCCCGCGCGGGAGGCGACCCGACGTGAGGTCAACCATGCCCTGACAGGCTGCGCGGCCGATGTCTCGGAACAGTTCGTCGGTCCATGCGATGCAATGCGGGGCGAGCAGCACGTTGTCGAATTGTGCGAACGTCGGCGGCGCGGTCAGCGGTTCGCCGACAAAGCAGTCCAGAGCGGCTCCCGCGATCCGGCGCGAGGCGAGTGCTTCTGTCAGAGCGGTCTCCTCAATGATGCCGCCACGCGCGGTGTTGATCAGGTACGCTGTCGGTTTCATCAGCGACAATTCTCGTGCACCGATCAGATTCCGCGTCTGTTCGTTGAGCGGACAGTGGAGCGACACGAAATCGGCCTGTGTCAGCAATTCATCCAGTGTGACAGCTTTCGCGCCGTGTTCTTCCACGATGGATACGGGCGTGAATGGATCGAACACGAGCGGGCTGTTCATGCCAAATCCCGAGAGCAGCTTCACGAGCGACCGCCCGATCCCGCCGAAGCCGACAACGCCCAGAGTCCGCTCACGCAACTCGCTGCCCATGAACTGGCTCCGATCGTCCCAGAGGGCTTCGCGCACGAGTCGGTCTTTGGCTCGTATGTGATGCGTGAGAGCCAGCATCCAGCCCACTGTCGCCTCTGCAACCGGGCGATCCACAGCGCCGGCCGTAATGAACAGCACGACATCAGCTTCCGTACACGCGGCCACGTCGACGTTATCAAACCCCACGCCGAACCGTCCGATCGTCAACAGTTCTTCGCTGGACGACAGACTGCGAGCCGTCACGCGCGGGGTGAGAACAATCACTCCGTTGATTCCTGCCAGAAGATCCGGCCGGATCTCGGGACTGTGTTCGGCGAAGCGAGTGACCGTGAATCGATCCCCGTCGTCGAGCAGACTCAGTCCGATGTCGCGGTATTTCGTCTGGCCGTGCGTATCATAAAAATCAGCAGTCAGAGCGACTCGAAATCGGGACGGCGTCATCGCCACGGGTTTCCCTCCACGGTGGCACAACGTTCATCGACGATGATTCGCTCGGGCTTCGGACCTGCATAGACCCACAGCATCTCCATCGGGCTCCTGGATTCATTGATAAAATAGTGAACGCGTCCCCGCGGTTGCAGGGCCGTTGCGCAGTCGGTCATCAGGTATCGGCGACCTTCGACGATGCAGGTGGCGGTTCCTGAAATGATACAGATTGATTCGTCAAAGTCATGCACATGTGCAGGAAGGCGTCCACCAGGCTGGAACAGCCCATAGCCGCCACTCATCTCGATACCCGGCATCAGGTCTATGTTGAAACAGTCGATAAACTCAGTATTCGGACCCGCCACGCCACGTTTGGCGGTGGCGAACCGATTGATTCGTTCGGCACCCGGCAACCCGGTCGAGTCATCCGGCATCGGTTTTCGCGAGAAGAACCGGTCCACAAGCGTACGGCTCGGGACATCATCGGCCAACGCCACGTGCAATTCAGCCGGTTCGCTGGCCGAACCGTTTCGCCCTGAGTGCGCCAACCCGCCGGGAATCACCACGTTGTCGAGTTTCTTCAGCGAGTAACTTCGACCTTCGACATCCACGGTGAATGAGCCGCTCAGGAGAGTAATCGATTCGGTGAACGTGTGCAGGTGATACGGCAGTACCGCGCCAGGGGCGAATGTCACGATGCCGGTCGTCAGCCGACGAGCCTGATTGTGAGTGCCGACGAGACACTCAAAGACTACGCCACGAGCGATCTCGACCTTTGGCCCATTGCCGACAGTACTCATGACCTCGAGACGATCAGGGCGCATCGTTTCCGGCGGTCGTGCGAGCGGAGCCACTTTGAGTGACGGAACCGTCCAGTCGGGTGTGAACGAAGCACGGATCGGCCGGTCCTTTCCGACAGCTGCAAGCGATGCCTTCAATGCACGAAGCAGCAACCCCGTGTCCATTCCCACACCAAGCCCCCGGAAGCCCTGTGCCTGCCGCTCGTGCAGGTTGTCGATGCTTGTGGCGAGTACACCGCATTGCCTTCCGGCGGCCCGGATCGTGTCCTTCAGCTTCAGGATCTGTTCGGCGACGCCCGGCCCCTCCCACTGACCACGAAAACCGGCACTGGAGGAGAAATCGGCCGGACCAAACCACATCAGTTCGACGCCCTCGACCTGACACATCAGCGGCACGTTGCGTGCCGCCTGGACAGTTTCAATGATCGGTACGACGAGAACGTGTTCGTTGGCTTCCTCAGCGTGTTCAACGAAACACTGACCCCAGCATGTAGCCCGTTCGCCTCCGATGCCTCGCAGACCCTCCGTCGGATACCGCGAAAAGGCGACGGCCTGTCGGAGTTGCTCGACCGTTTCGACCCAGGGAATCACAATTCCATCTGCCCCGATATCGAGCGCTCGTTTGATCAGGCCCCCGTTGAGTTCCGCGATCCGCACCAGCGCTACCGTGTCACTCCGAACGGTCGCACGCAGATGCTCAATGATTTCCTTCCAGTCGAGATGCCCGTGCTCAGCATCGATCACGACCCAATCCATCCCCAGAGCCACCGCCATTTCGGTAATCGTCGGAGCTTCCATCGTGACCCACAAACCAAAAACTGGCTCGTCACGAGCCAGTTTCTGACGCAGGGAACGGATCGCTGATGTTTTCATGGAGGACCTTGACGTTAAGGGCAGCCTGACCGGCAATGTGATTGAGGCGGGCGGCTGGAGTTTTCATCGTGAGGCAGGCTTCCAGCCTGCCTGGACTGGAAAAAACGCACGCGTTTCTGAATCGACGAGGCCGGCTGGAGGACTGCCCCACGATAAATCCGACAGTCCCCATGCATGCAGGAGTGCTGTAACCCGGTTCTGTAAAAGCGTCAAGGCAAAAACACGTCATCGATGCAGCACCAGCAATCGCATCGTGTACACCACAACTGCTCCAATGACCACTGTACCGCCCCACAGCAGTGCTCTCGCAAGCTGTGGCCGCACTGTCCCGACGACTTCAGCAATCACCACAACCAGTGCCGTCATCAGTAACTTAAAGATCACCATCCCCTGAATTCCCCATCGCGACAGGACCCAGCGCGCCACGGGATTGCTCTCAGTGAATGTGGATCGAGTCTGGCCTTCAGCACTGAAGCGCAGCACGAGAAACGTCATTACGACGTCCAGAGTTGCCGCGAGCACAAACCAGCTGATCTCTGACTCGAATTTCAGTCCTCGTCGTGCCATTGAAGCATCCTCCGCAGCTCAGACATCTGCAGCTCCGTGAAGGACTTATCGCCAAGTATTCACGGGTATCCGCGAACTCCCTTCTCCCCCTGCCAGCCGGAGAAGGTGGCCGATCCCGGCGCACCGGGAGATGAAGGGGTTCGCATGTTCTGCTGCATTCGAAATCCGTCACGGCGTTCAGATGGCTGGCTCCGGTCCACGTCGCTTAAGGATGGCAGAATGATCTGGGCAGAACGATGAAGGTGGATTTCCGGGTCCATTTCTGGTTTCTCCCACTATTCTGCCCCCATCGTTCTGCAAGGGCTGGTTCTGTATTGCGAGCCGGTTCGCCCAATGCTGTGAAGCCGCGTGTTTTCCTGGAAGGTTTTACGGATCATATCGATAGCCGACTCCGTGGACCGTCTGTATCAGCAACGGGTTCTTCGGATCGGATTCCACTCGTTTGCGAAGCTGCGAAATGTGCTGGTCCAGTGTTCTGCTGTTCGGAAAGAAATCTTCGCCCCAGCCGTGCCGAAAAATCGTATTCCGGTCGAGCGCCTGTCCGGCATGATCGTGCAGCAGCTGCAGGATGCGCACATCGCGAGGGCTGAGTTCAATCACCTCTTCGCCGCGCCGGGCGCGCAGTTCCACCGGGATCACCATCAGCCCGCCCATCTCAAATTCCACCGGCGTGTCGGGGCGGCGGGCACAGCAACGGCGCGCCACAGCACGGACGCGGGCGACCACTTCACGAAGACTGAAGGGCTTAATGATGAAGTCGTCCGCTCCCAGTTCGAAGCCGACCAGCCGGTCAAATTCTTCGGCTTTGGCGCTGATGAAGATGATCGGAACATCAGCGGATACCGCCCGGATGGCCCGGCAGGCTTCGTAGCCGCTGCGACCCGGCATCATGATGTCCAGGCAGACAAAATCCGGTCGCTCTTCCTGAAACCGGCGGATTGCATCGGTCCCGTCGACGGCGGCAATCACGTGATAACCCTCAGTCTCAAGGATCTCAACAAGTCCCTCACGAGTCAGCCGGTCATCTTCTGCGATCAGGACTTTCATGGGATGACCACGGGTTGAATCACAGTTGTGAGTGGAACCGGAGACTGGGAATCTTATCGTTTAACGGCAAGCCGCAGGCGACGGTGACGGTGACCGCTTGGACGACACCGTCGCCTCCGGCTTGCCGTTAAACAACGAAAGCTCCCGTCCCTGCGGACGCCCAACTTACTTTTCGATCCGGTACAGACTCGTCGCTGTCCGTACAAACAATGATTCACCCGCCACCGCCGGTGAGGCCATGACGGGACTGTCGAGTTTGTTTTCTGCCAGCTTTCTGAATTCTGAACCTGCGTGAAGTACCGTGCAGACACCCTCCTGACTGAAGAAATAAATCCGATCCTGAGCGGCGAGCGGCGATGACGAGTACTCACCGGGCAGACGTTCGAACCAAATTTCTTCGCCGCTGACGGCGTTCAGGCAGCGGACGATGCCCTTGTCACTGACGAAGAACAGTCGTTCTCCCACGACAACCAGTGATGGCTTCTGAGGAATCTGCTTATCGGACTTCCAGCCGACATGGGTTTCCGTCACATCACCCTCGCCGGTGAATTTCACGGCCAGCAGGCGAGACTGCATGTAACTTGTGGCAATGTAAACCGTGTCACCGGAAATGACGGGGCGCGGAACTGTAGAGAATCCGAGCTGTCCATAGCCAGCCTTCCAGATCTCCCTGCCGTCACGTGCGTCGTAGCCGTAGACCCAATTGGCCGCCGGAGAAATGACGAGCGGTCGTTCGGCTGTTTCCACAATCAGTGGTGTGCCGTACGCTTTCTGCAGCTCGGGAGTCGGGTTCATTTCTCCAGAGCGTTTCGTCTGCCACGCAATTTCTCCTGTGGCGGCATTCAAGGCGGCAATCGATTGTGCATCAATGCCGTCGAAATGAATGATAACCTTGTTATCCCACACAATCGGTGAACTGCCCGGGCCGTTCTGATAGTCGACCTTGATCGCGTCATTCCTCCACAGCACCTCTCCGGATCGCCGGTCAATCGCGGCCGTGCCGTAGGCACCGAAATGAGCGAAAATGCGGTCACCGGAGATCACTGGCGTGGGTGACGCATAACTGTTCAGCGAATGTTTGGGCTGCGGCTGCGCGATCTGAAACAGGTCAATGGTCTGCTCGATAACCCCGGATTCACGATTGACACAGATGGCCTGCAGAGTCAGCTCGCCGGCCAGCTTGAGGCTTTGGGGATCTTTGACTGCCTCCAGTCGCTTTGCCTGTTCCTCAGTCGAAAGTTCTCGAGTCATCGCGGTCGTCAACCAGACTTGACCGCCGCTGATCACAGGTGACGAATGTCCTTCGCCGGGAATCGGTGTTTTCCACGCGACG
>JANNGQ010001287.1:0-4002 GCA_031403975.1 Planctomycetota bacterium | reverse complement strand
CCTGGTGGTTCATCGCGGGGCTGTTCACTTTGGTGGCAATGCCGCCGTCGACGACCTTCTCGCATATCTGTTCGCGCATCGCAGTCAGCAGGAGGAGCCAGAGGGTCTGTTGGCCTGGCACAATCAGATTGCCTCACTGGCCGGACGAAACGGCCATATCGAAACGCTCCGTTCGGATCCCGCACTGGTACAGCCGCCGGATCTGACTCAATGGATTCCCGTCAGTCGGCTGCGATCGATCACTCGGGGGCTCGGATTGCCGCAGGCTCTCTGGGGTCGGCAGACGGACCGAGTCGACAAGACATCAGGGCATGATGAGGACTATCTGTTTTTTCGCAGCCCTCTGCTGGGTGATTACGAAATGGAGTGTGACCTGTCGCCCTCTGCAAGCCAGGCGATGGTGGCGGGGACTCTGGTTGGTAATGATTCCGACCTTTCGCGGATCTGGGTGGGAACGATGCGCGATGGCGCAAGGATTCAGCCTATTGACTTTCGGTTCTCGGGCTTTAGCCAGTGGATTCGTTATCGCTGTGTGGTCCGCGATGGCGTTGCCACAACATTTCTCAACGGCCAGGCCATTCGAACGGAACAGCTCTCCGCCAGTCCTGATCCGTGGGTTTCCGTTCGGAGTTGGTCGAGATCCCATGGCAGTGCGCGAGACATTCGAATCACCGGCAATCCGGAGATCCCCGAAAGCATCGATCTGTCCGCTTCGTCGGACCTCCGCGGCTGGATTTCGTATCACGAAGAATCCGTGGGCCGACCAGGTGCGCGATGGAAACATTCAGAGGATGCTGAAAGTTCCGGAATCATCTCAGGCGAGGCCAACGCACCAGCAGGGGCATTCTTTGAGAGCCTGCTCTGCTACCAGCGGCCTCTGGATGAAATCGGATCCGTCGACTATGAGTTCTACTACAGGCCCGACAGCGTGGACGCTCATCCGACACTGGATCGGCTGGCCTTCATGCTGAATCCAGAGGGAGTTCGTATCCACTGGATCACCGACAACCAGTATGACTCAAGTGGCGTGCCTCCCGACAAGCTGTACGAAGAACCTGCCAATCGTCGAGGCCCGGCGACGCTGCCTCTGAATCCGAATGCTTGGAATCAGGTGCGGCTGGCGGTCAACGGTTCGCAGGTTTCACTCATTCTCAACGGACACCTTGTTTACGAACGCACGCTCGAAACCACGAATCATCGAACTTTCGGCTTCTTCCATTTCGCAGATCAAACCGAAGTCCGTGTTCGCAATGTGACGATGCGCGGCAACTGGCCGACGTCGCTGCCACCGCTTGAAGAACAGGAACTCGCGGATCGCCTTGCGATTCAGCTGGACGCAGACCTTCCGAAACTCAAGTCCGTTTTCACTCATGACTTTGGCGCTGACGGGCTGCCGGAGCGGTACTTTGCCACGAACGATACCGATCAGCGAGGACAACTTTCCATAACGCCGGACGGCGCAGCTGTTGTCCGACCGGGCGAAGGCCCGTGGCTGGATCGGCATATTCGATTGCCGTTCACGATCCACGGAGATTTCGACATCGAAGCCTCGTTCGACCAGTTGAAGACTCAGGGCGACGGGCACGGATGCATCATGCTGGCACTGCAGCTGGATGACGTGAACCAGCACCAATGCCGGATTCTCCGGATTCGCACCGACACTCAGCTGCAGCAGCTTCATGCCTCGTTGTCTGTCATCCACAACGACGGAGGACGTTCATTTACAGCCAGTGATCCGATCGCCTGCGAAGCGAACGCAGGCCGCCTGCGACTGGCTCGACGAGGTTCGACACTGCACTATCTGTTTGCGGAAAATGATGCTGATCGCTTTCGAGTCATCGGGACGGAGGAGATTTCTGACAAGCCGTCGATTCCTGACGGGCTGCTGCTGCATACGATGTGCAACGGCGGCGGTGTGTCGCAGGTGATCTGGAAGTCGATCACATTGCGGGCCGAACGAATGACACTGAAGCCGAGTGCCGGCGAGAAGCCCTCGGTCAACCTCTATGCCATGAATTCCGACGGAAGCAACCTTCGAATGCTGGCCGCACCGATGAAGGGCTTCACTCAGGTTGCATCTGTGGAATGGTCTGCTGATGGCGAGAAGCTCATCGGCGACATGTCAAAAGGCAATGTTGATACGTCGCGAATCATCATCATGAACAACGATGGCTCCGGGATTCGGGACCTCGGGCCCGGCTGCATGCCAAGCCTTTCCCAGGACAAAACCGAAATCGTGTTCAGTCAGCCCGGCGTCGGAATCATGCGGATGATGGCCGATGGCTCCGATCGCAGAATCGTCGAATCAAGCGGCTGGGGCACTCAGTGGTCTCCTGATGGCCGGCACATCGCCTGGGCGTCGGGAAACAATGTTGTGCTTCTGGACGCAGAGTCCAACAGGAGAAGCCAGTTGATGACTGCCGACCAGGCTGCTCAATTGAGCTATGTTTATTGGAACCTGGGCTGGTCGTCCGACAGCAAATCCATCGCATTTAAGGCTCGTCTTCGCGATCAGACGACGAATGTCGTGGCCGTGGCAGACGCGGACTCTGCTGATGGATTCAACATCGTGTACACGGGTCAAAACTACATTCCTGAAGACTTTGCCTGGCATCCCGACAGCAAGCGAGTTGTCTTTTCAATCTTCACTCAGCCCGGCAACATCCCCAGGCTGGTGATCGTCAACCGCGACTCTCCGGGAGACCCTGAACCACTCCCCGGGCAACCCGCCGATTGGAATGTTCAGGGCTGCGACTGGTCTCCTGACGGCCAGCAGATTGTCTTTTCCGCCTCTACTCCGCTGGAGACTGTTGAATGGCCAGTAGAACCGTAAAGGATAGAACGCAGTACCTCCGTGACGATCTCGGCATCGTTGGCCTGAACGGATTGAAGATTCCTGGAACGATGCAGCATTGTATACAACGAACCAGCGTGAGCAAAGATTCGCGAGTTTGCGGAAGCCGTGAGCGTCGTCCTGAATCACACGCCACCGGGCTTGGGGACTGTCGTTTTAATCGTGAGGCAGGCTTTTAGCCTGCCTCGTCAATCCCAAAACACAGGTAATTCCTCAACGCTCGGCAGGCTGAAAGCCTGCCCCACAAGGAATCGCGACTAATCCGACAGTCCCCTCGCCCCGGTGGTTCAACGGCTTATGCACCAGTCGTGTTTCCATCGGGAACAGTCCCGTGCGAAACGAGGTTTCTCAGGACATGGTCAGTCTTTCGGGACGAAAGCGAACCTGGCATGGCGCTTCGGAATTGCCGTGTCGCACGTCGCAAACTCGTGGCAACCCTGACTGCGACTCATCGCGATCAGGATTTCGTCCGAGAGATCAGCGCCGCGACGGACCGCACGAAGGGAATGCCGGATGCGATCTTCATCTTCAAACTGCAGATTGTGACCCTGCAACAATCGGGCGAAGGCACCGGCGATTTCATCTCGAGACCAATCGTAAAGGCTTGAAAGGACCCAATCCGTTTCAATGAGTACAAGATCAGCGACAAAGAATCGAGCGGCCTTGCGAGTCAGTAACTTCATTGTGGCCCGGTATTGAGTTTCGTCATCCCGTGTCAGGTAGCGGACCAATACATTGGTATCAAGTCCGATCACGGCTTTGTCTTTCTGTATCGACGAGCGGCACCTGACTGAGCGGCTGCTTGAAAGCTGCTCTGGCTTTGTCATAGTCTCCCAGGCCAGACATTGAAGGCCGCTGACAGGACGACCACGATGAAACCCGCAGGCGTGCTCAAAGAAAAACTCAGGAATGGCCAAACGGTGTATGGCACACTGATCCAGCATGCCGTGGTACCGGCGGTTGTGGACTTCATTCCCGACAACTCGATTGATTTTGTCATCGTGACAGCCGAGCACAACGCGCTCGACATTGCCGACTTTTTGCCGCTTCGCTATGCACTGGCTGCAAAAGGCATCGCCTGCCTGGCAAGAACTCACAGTCGCGATCCGGATGATGTGTCGAAGGTCTGCGATTCGTTTGACGGTGTT
>JANNGQ010001286.1:0-1658 GCA_031403975.1 Planctomycetota bacterium | reverse complement strand
GCCAGATGCCACACGTCTGGTTGTCAGTCGCGGCGTCAGTGACCTTGTACCGATTCGCTGGCGGTGTCCTCGGGAAATTGTCCTTTGCCACGTTTGACGGAAACGCCGATGCCCGGATCCGACAGCTGCACTCCGATGCGCCGCAACCGACTTCTCGCGACATGGACGGCGACGATCAGCGTCCTGCGTGGACTTCCGTTCCTTGTGGCTTCCCGTCCGGGGACCCCGCTGCGCGTGCTGTGCCTGATGGCATTCGACACTGTTCATGTCTTTCGAACTTCGAGACGGATTTCCGCCGACACACTTCGGACGATGGCCGCGCTGCTTGATCTGGGAGCCTTTGCGAACGACGCCTGGGATTCCGGCGATTGCTCCGGCGGGGGATTTGAGGACGTCCGGCGACAACTTGCGGGTTCACGCGCCTGTTTCCTTGCTGACGAGTACCTGAGCCGCCTGCGTGACCTTGAACAGCAACGACCGCCGACCGGCAGCGATGATTCCGGACATCACGCCGTAGTCTCGTATCGAGAATCAGTCAATCGCCTGTCACTGGGCGTGCTGGCAGCAACCGCTCTGGGCAGCCTGTCAATCGAGGAGGCCATCCGGTCGACGCACGACGATGAAGACATTCGGGTCCTGTTCGACATCGTGATGCTTTGCCAGATCATTGACGATCTGGCCGACTTTTCGAAAGATGCGGCCCATATGGTGCCAGGTTTCCTGACGGCCCACGCATCGCTGTCGCAGGCTCTGTCTCTGACTTCCCGCACGGCAGCGAAGTACGCCAGCGACACGAAACGCTCGCCAACATCACCGCATCTGTTTCCGTTTCGAGTGGCGATGACGGGAATGTCGATCTTTACGACGCTCGCCATACTGGCTGCACGCTGGCGGTTTCGGCTGCGAAGCCTTCGTACCTCTCGGCCTTTGATTCCGGACCGTCTTGCGGGGCGGTGACGGACAACATCACTCCGTCACCGGGCTGCGAAACGGTCGGTGGCTGTCTGCCTTAGGACCGGCGCAGAAATAGCTGTCGTCTTCCGGACGTGGAGCATCCCGGCGCGCCGGGATGCTTGGCACGATGGAATCGTGCCCCACTTATTTCCGTCCCAGTCCTTACCGCTGCGACACGCGCACAAAGTCCACCAGCAACTGCCGCGGGTATTCGGTCGTTGCATCCGGGTTGCCGACGAATCCGCCGCCGATGGCGAGGTTCAGGATCATGTGGAACGGCTGATCGAACGGAGCCGGGAACTTGCCCCCGTCGGAATTCCAGTCCTTCTGCGTCTGATACAGCTGACCGTCGACGTACCAGCGCATGACGCCTTCTTCCCATTCGATCGCGAATGTGTGGAAATCATCCGTGAAATTGCCTTTGTCCAGTTTCAGTGTATTGCTTTTGTGGGCATTGTTTGGCCACCGTTTGCCGTAATGCAGGGTTCCCCAGACGACATTCGGCTCCTGACCCTTGAACTCCATGATGTCGATTTCACCGCTCGAGGCCCAGGTGCCGTACTTCGAGTCGGTCGGCATCATCCAGATTCCCGACCAGACGCCCTGTCCTGGAGGAAGTTTGGCCCGAATCTCGAACTTGCCGTATGTCCAGTCACCTCGTCGCTTGCTGCGAACGCGGCCGGACGAAAACTCCCGGGCTGTTC
>JANNGQ010001285.1:0-3512 GCA_031403975.1 Planctomycetota bacterium | reverse complement strand
CGTTTCAGGCAGCGTCGCTCGTCGTCGACGGGATGCCCCGACTCTTCCTCTCTTCTTGCCTGAAACGCAACCACCAGCGGCGCGGCTCACGCAGGTTTTGTTAGGGGTTCTTAGACAGCAATGTGATTCACGCTGCGGCACTGGACCAGTAGAATCACCGTGAATCTGTTGCTCCTGAAGGATCTGCGTCCAATGCAAACTTTGCTTTCCCCTGAAACTCGAACGGTGCTGGAAAATATCCACTGGGAGACGTTCGTCGAACTCGCTGAACAGCGGCGTGGCAGTGTCCCGAGGATGACATTTGATGAAGGAGTCCTGGAACTGATGAGTCCGAGACGACAACACGAAAACATCGGCTGCCTCATCGGTCGACTGGTGGAAACGTACACCGAAGTCCTGGGGATCGAAGTCCAGAGCGTTGCTTCAACGACATTCAAGCGTAAAGATCTGCAGAAGGCGTTTGAAGCCGATGAATCGTACTACATTCAACATGCGGAGCTGATTCGCCCCAAAGAAGAGATTGATTTAGCGATCGATCCGCCGCCAGATCTGGTGATCGAAGTCGAGATCACGTCGTCGGCGATTCGCAAGTTGAAGCTGTTTGCCGCGATGGGTGTACCGGAAGTCTGGCGTCACGACGGTGACCGACTTCAGATGGTTTGTCTGCTGAAGGGGCAATACCAATCGATCAGTTCCAGTCAGGCCTTACCAGGATTAACCGCCGCGACGATCGATGCGATTCTGGAGAAGAGATTTGAGTCCGGCGAAACAGCGCTGGTTCGCGAGTTTCGTCAGTCCCTGACGACACCTCCGACCACGGTACACTGATAGTGAATGCTCCTGAGCAAGCGGTCGAACAAAGTCGCCCTCAGGCTCCGCGTGAGGAGCCTTCATCGGAAAACCGCGGTGCAGAAACCAATGGTCAGCGTTTTCCCGCTGCACGCCCTTTCCCAGACACCGCGGTTCTCAAACCACAGTCGATGATGCTGTGCGGTGGCTGACGATTCGCGAAATCTCGTCGCCTACTTCGTCGATGGTGCGAAGTGAACCGTGTCCATCCAGTCCATACACGATTTGCCAGTCGGGGCGCACTGCAGCAAGCGACCGATAGCAGCGGCGGACTCGTTCCAGATATGGCAAATCGGATTCCTGCAGGTCGGCTTCCCGGTCCGTATAGTCACGAGCGGACTTACGAGACACCAGTTCACGGCTCATCTGACTCGACATGTCGATCAGAATCGTGAGATCGGGCCGAGGCAGTGCGAAGACTTCAAATTCGATTTTCTCGATCCATTCGATCAACCGAGTTCGCTCGTCGCCGTCCAGTTTTGCAGCCTGATGGGCAAGGTTCGAGCCCACGAAACGATCGAGCACCACGACGTCATTGTCCGCCAGCATTTGCAGCAGCAGTGCACGGGATTCGAATCGGTCACCGGCATACAACACTGCCGCCAGCTGGGGATGAACGTCCTTCAACGCTCCGAATCGTCCGTTCAGGAAATCCGCGATCGCCGTTCCGAATGTCGTCGCGGCGTAGCGCGGGAACTGCAGTGATTCCACTCGCCGGCCGGACTGGCGGAGCGATGCTGTCAGCCGTGCCGCCTGAGTCCCCTTGCCTGCACCGTCGATACCTTCGATGGCGATCAGTGTGGCCACGGAACAGCTCCTGCGACTGATTGATTCACTGGCGAGCCGGGTGGCGTCGGCTTAATGGCGTTCACACTGAGCTGAATGGCGCCAGCCACCGGTGTCGCGACGCCGATACCAAACCCAAAACCGGCGGCTGGCGCCTTGCCGCTCACCTGCCTGCTGGCAAAACGACTTCCATCGGGTTGATTCGCCGAGTCGAGTCCGGCTCGACTGATGGACTTGACGGTTTCCGATCCACATCGTTCGGCCACAACACCGTCACGATCAGCCGACACCGCACGGCAATGCACAAACTGACGGACATCATCAATCGTGCCGGGAACTTCAACCGGCATGTACCAACGATCTGACCCGAAAACGTAACCGGGCTGACTCCGTGAAACTCCTTCCACCAGCACCTGCAGAAAACTCAGATCTGCGAGCTGACGACGACTCCCCTGCTCCTCCGCACTCATGCTCCCTTGCCCCGCTGCTACGCGCGAGTGATAAAACTGCAGCGCAAGTTCGCGTTCAAGATCACCCAGTACCTGCACTCGTTCTCGAATCACTTCCGGTCGCACCTGATCAGGCATTTCAGCTGCTGGAGTACCGTCACGACGGCTGAACGGGAAAACGTGAATCTTCATGAATCGCGCTCGCCGGCAGGTCTTCATCGTCTCCTCAAACTCTGCATCGGTTTCGCCTGGAAATCCCACGATCACATCCGTGCTGAACGCAGGATCATTGCCGAGTGTTTCCCGAATCCGTTCGAGACGATCCAGGAATCGCGAGACTCGATACCGCCTGCGCATCCGGGTCAGCACGGCATCGCTGCCGCTTTGCAGCGCCGGATGGAACTGTGGACAGAGGTGCCCACAATCACCGACTGAGTCGATGAAATCATCATTGACTTCAACACATTCAATACTTGACAGCCGCATCCGCCAGTCGCCGGGAATGCGATCCAGCCGTCGCAGCAGGTGCCACAGTCGTTCGGGCTGATCTCCGGGCTGCAGATTATTTGTGTCGACGCCGAAATGCCCCATGTGAATGCCGCTGATGACGATCTCACGGTAACCTTGATCAACCAGGGCTCGGATTTCGTCTTCAATGTCGACGGGCCTGCGACTGCGAAGCCCCGGACGCACGGTCGGAATGATGCAGTACGAGCATTTCAGAATACATCCATCCTGAATCTTGACGAAGGCCCGCTTGTGGCCTTCGAACTCGCTGATTCCTGCGGGCATGTCCACGATGCCGAATCGACCGAGCACATCCGGAAGTTCGCGCTTGTCCGTCACGACTTCGATGACACCCGGCAGCTCAGCCACCGCCTGCGGATCACGAGTCGCGTAGCAGCCCATGACGATCGTGCGTGTTCCGGGGTTGCTGCGAGCCAGTTGCCGAATCGCCTGCCGGGATTTTGAATCGCCGGAATTCGTCACTGTGCAGGTATTCACAATGCATAAGTCCGCGGACTCGCCTTCACCGGCCTCCCGATAGCCGCTCTGCAGCAGCGCTTCACGGACAAGCTGAGTTTCGTACTGGTTGACTTTGCAGCCCAGAGTCACAAGGCGGCAGGTTCGAAGTTCAGTCATGGCTATTGGACAGAAAGAGTTCCGATGCGAAGCGTAATTGGAATTGCGAATGGTGAGCCTTCCTGGACGGAATCTCAATGGCGGACATCCACAGGCATGAAATTTGGCATAATTTCGGCGTAGAATGACTGATCCCGGACCATTTTTCCCGAGGAACATACTTACTCGAATATCTGTTGCACTTCCATCGACCAGTCGCCCAGTACATCCGGAGCCGACAATCGTTCGTTCCCCGCGACTACTCGAATCTGTGACGCATTACGATACTCGGTGACATGCTTCTGC
>JANNGQ010001284.1:0-2233 GCA_031403975.1 Planctomycetota bacterium | reverse complement strand
GAACCGCTTTCGCTCGCGCAGGACGCAGCGGTCAGGGCGGGCGACGGGCCGGAGGTACAGGGCGATCGGGCCGCGAAGGATCACGACCTGGTTGTCTTTATCCGCGAGGAAGCCGTTGAGGACTCGTCCGTCAGTCGTGATGGCGATGTAGTTCTCGAAGCCTTCGCGGATCTCCAGACTGGGATTCACGACGCTGATCAACATCCGTGCCAGATTGTCGCGGGCGTAGGGCGTCAGATCCGGACCGATGCGGCCACCTTCTTCAAACAGCAGATGACACCGGCCGCAGTTGTTGCTGAAGAGCACCTTTCCGGATTTCGGATTGCCGGAACCGGCCGACAGCACAGCGTCCAGACGACCGATCTCCGTCTGCACCTGAGCGGGCGACAGGCCGGCCGGCTGTCCCCAGTGCTTTTCGACGGATCTGGTGATCGCATCGTTGCCATGCATCAGCATCTTGCGAACAGCGGATTGCGAGATGCGTTCTTTCGGAATCGATCCGACGTCGACCGCGGACAGTAATTGTCCGGACCAGACGGCTCGACTGACCAGGAGGGCTTCGGCTGCGAGCTGTGGTTCTTCGGCAAGACTCATGAAGCGCAGAATCACCCTCGCACCGACGTCATCGGCATCGAAGTTCTGCAGCGCCGTGAGAGTTGTCGCAAGGATTGCAGCATCCTGTTCGTGCTGCAGCAGATCGAGCAGCACCGGCAGAAGTTCGGGTTGGCGAATCTGACCGCAGATCTCGATCATCTGCCGGCGACTTTCGGTCGACGCAGCTGGATCGCGCATGAGCAATACCGCATCGGAAATCGCATCGGGCTGAGCCTGGCGGAATCGAAGTGCCAGTGAACCGCCTCCGCTGCGAGCGAGAGCGATGGCCAATTCATCGGGGATCCCCGCCAGACTGCGGCCCTGAAAGGCTTCTTCAAATCCTGTCAGGAGCCGGCCCACAGTCTCCTTGTCAGGCGCCGCATTCAGCAGAGTCGCGGCACTGATGAGATCCTGCCGTGTGCCGGCCAGCGCGTAGCGTTTCATCAGTCGGACGGTCAGATGCCCGGACACGAGAGGTCGTTGCCAGACGGATGGCTCGGACAGCAGTTGTTTCAGAATCCTGTCGGCACTGACTCGTCCGATCTGAGCTTCGATGGCCCACCACAGCAGTAAAGGCTGGTGAATATCTGCGGCGTCTTCGTCGAAGTTCAGCAGCTCACGGATGATGGGCAGCGCCAGTTCCGGCGACAATCGTCTGGCAGAACTGGCGATTTGCTTGCGAACGTCGATGTACGCCTCTTTTCCGGCGGCTTGAGCGATGGCTGCCGCGACTTCAGGGGTCGCGGTTTTCGGATCACACACAAGGCGCACGGTCCAGGCGCGCACGAAGGGGTCTGCGTGGCTCAGCAACTTGATGGCGGCTTCGTCCGTGAGACCGCCACAGGCGTTGAGCGCCCATAATCTTTCGAGGGCGCTCTGGCCGCTGCTCGTTGCGAGTTCGGCAGTGAGTCGGGGAATGATGGATTCATTCAATGCACGCCGACGCTCTGCGCCGGGTGTTCCTGCCACAGAGTGACGGGGCGCATAGCGGTCTCCCAGAAGGCGAATCGCGGTCTGGCGATGCCATTTTGAAGGATGGTCGAGGAGGCGGATGAGATCATCGTCGGAGGCACTGGCGAGATCGAAGTGACTCGGCCGTTTGACGGCCTGCCGCTCGCTGCTGTCAGTGAGTCTATAAATCCGCCCATTGGACTTATCGACTCGTCCCGCGTAGTGGCTGCTGTGGTCGATTCGCTGTTCGTAAAGATCGGCCACATAGATGTCTCCGTCGGGACCGGCTTTGATGTCGACGGGACGGCACCACGGGTCGTCGGTCTTGAGGACTCGTTCGATGTCTTCCGTGGCGAAGGACGACTGATTCGGTTGGAAGCTGCTGAGCACCACCTGCCCCTGCAGAGGCTCCACACCGAAGAGTTGGCCGCGGAATCGCTGCGGCAGGGTATTCTCCTCATAGATGATGAAGCAGTGCGTGAACCGGGGCACTGTGTTGTGCTTCATCTGTTCGAAGAACCCGAATGCATACGGATTCGAAAGCGGTCCGTGCTTGCCGAATCCTTTGCGGTAGTAGCCACCCTGCACATAGTGAAAGCCGCGGGTGTCACCGCCGTTGTGGCCGGAATACACACGCCCCTTCTCGTCGATCTCGCAACCGAACGTGTTGCCTCCGCCTTCCGCAAAG
>JANNGQ010001283.1:0-4109 GCA_031403975.1 Planctomycetota bacterium | reverse complement strand
GACTGAGCCCCTTCCCGAGCGGCCGCCGCGGCTTCTTCTGCGGGACGAGCCAGATGCTGCAGTCCGAGCTGCGGGATGTTGAGTCGTTCGGCCAGTACGTCGAGAGGCTGCGGCAGATCTTCTGCGGCTTCCGCAACGCCCTGCTGAGATTCCTGCTGCGTGGCGACTTGAGCGGCATCATCCTGCTGAAGCTGTCGGAAAATATCCGCCGTCCGATTGAAGTCGTCCCGCTGCTGCTGAAGCTGCTCACGACGGTCCTGCTCGCTGTCCTTGCTGAGGTGATCGGCGGCATGACCCGATTCAGTCGCCGTATTCCGCATCTTTTCCGCCGCCCGCGAAAACTGACCAGCCATCGCATGCCGCAATGCTTCATCAGCCCGCTGAGCCGATTGCTCTGAATGATGCTTCGCGCTGTTATGCGCCTCAGGGTCCGCCTTCAGCGAATCCGCCTGCTCATGAACGGACTCAGTCATCTGAGCCAACTGTTCAACAAGATTGCGGCTCGCTTCACCCATATCGCCATGCGACGGTGCTTCGGATTCCTGAGCATCGGGATTCGGCTGAGTCTCCCGTTCCTCTGCGGCGGAATCGGGCTTCGTCTCAAGTTCCTTCGCCATTTCCGCACGCTGGCTTTCGAGCTGCTCCAGTCGATCCTGAATCTCGCCTGCTTTGTTTGCCAATTCCTCGCGCCTGGCGTTCTGCTGGTCCAGGTTCTTCCTGGCCTCCTCGAGGGCTCTTTCATCCGGCTGAACATTCGGATCAGCAGGCGGAGCTTCAACCGGCTTGTCGAGCGTTTCCTCCGCCGCGGCGAGATGCTCCTGAACCTGTCTGATCCCTTTCTGCGGCGAATTCAGATTCCCTTGCCGCAGATCACGAATCGCCTCATCCAGCGGCTGAACGTCAGGACGCTGAACATCCTGAGCATGCTGCTGAATCTGGTTTCCCAGCTGGTCAGCTTCGTTGCGGGCCTGCTGCAGCTGTTGCGCCAGTTCTTGTGCATCCCGTGCTGCGTCGCGCGATTCTTCGTTGATGCCCTCCGCCAACTGCTGCTGCTGTTGAGCCAGCCGCTGAGCCTGCCCGGCAATCTCTGCGGCGTCGTTCAGCTGCGCTTCACGTGCCGCCTGCAGGAGTTCCTGTTTTCGCTGCAACAGGCCGTCGAGACCGTTCGTCAGTTCCTGCTGCTCCTGCTGAAGTTGCTGCTCTTTCCGATCCAGCTGCTGTTCCAGCTCTTCGTTCGACTGCCCTTCTTCCGGTCGATTGTCCTGCCGCTGCTTCTGCAGATCCTCCGAATCCCGCGCCAGTTGCTGAGCATCCAGAGCCAGTCGATTCAATTCGGCGAGTTCCTGCTCCAGTTGTGCGGCCCGCTCGATTTCGTCCGTTGTCTTATGCAGTGCTTCACGGATACGGTTGAGGTCATTGACAGATTCCTGAATGCCGCGATGAGCCTGTTCCTTCTCAGCAGCCGCTGCAGCGTCCAGTTTCTCCGGGACGTCCTGACGGATGTCCTGTGCCAGATCCGACAGTTGATCCGCCTGCCTCTTCATCAGCGGATGTTGCGCTGCCTGCTCTGCAAGCTGTTGCAGCTCACGGCCCTGAGTCTGCTCTTTCTCGCTGAGCTCACGAACGCTGTCCTGAGCTTCTTCATTCCACTGCTGCCACAGTTTATCCTTCAGTTCGTTGCCTCGGTTCGCATCCAGCTGCAGCTGCTCTTCCAGCTTACGAAGCGAATCCACAAGCTGCTGATCGGCTTCCCGCAGCGGTTTCTGCCCAGGCGGTTCGGCATTGTCCGCAATGCGAATTGTCCACGGACCCTTCCACACGGCCTGCGGTCCAGGCACCGGACGTTCGTCCGCGGTCCGCACTTTCAGAGTCACCGTGTCCCCGGCGGTCACTCCCAGAGTCTGCAGATCCACGCGGAAGTCATACGCCACATTCGTGGCACCGCGATCAAACGGGAGTGCGGGCTCAATCCGCGTCGCGTCCGAATTCTTCTGGTAGTGCAGCTCCAGCTCGCCGACGCCGATGTCGTCGAGCACGCTGCAGTTCAGCGGCACGATATCATCCGGACGAACCTCGAGGCCGTCACTGACGCCGGAAACCGTCAGTATCGGCGGCGTGTCAGTGGTGACAATCAGCCGGCGAGTTGTCTCATTCCGATTCGTCAACCCCAGCGCGTCGGCGATATGGAATTCAAATTCTCCGCTCTCGAGCGCTTCAAATTGAAACGTCGCGGCCATTCCATCCGCTGTGATCGTGCCCAGCAGCGGGAGCACTTCTGCACCGGCCTGACCTGCCTCAATCTCCTCGTCATCGATCGGCTTCCCGTTCTTCCATTCGATCCCGACGTCCACCACCGGCTTGTTGAACTGCAGCGCAATCGCAATTGTGCTGCGTTCAAACACATGAATATCGCCGACGATACCGTCAATAGTCGTCACCGGACGCCCCGTGTAGACCGGTGGAGTCTCCACGAGGATGGCACTCAGCATGCGCGGCGGATCGGCGACCGTCAGCTCAAACCATTCCGTCACGGCACCGCCGCCGGCAATTCGATATCGCAACGACTGCCGGACGTCTGCCAGAGTCACCGTGAACTGAGCCTCCGCTTCATCGAAGCTCATCGGTAGTTCATCGCTCTCGCCGGACGCACCCTGCATTTCCAGCCCGACATCGGTCGGCAGATCCCCCGCCGCATCTGTGCGCCAGCGAGGAATCGCGATGAACTGCACATCCGTGTTGGTGGCAACGGTCCGATTGCCGTCGGGCACTTCGAAAAACAGATTCGTTGGCGCAGCCAGATTCGCAAAGGGCATTAACAGGCGCTGCATCAGCAACTGACATCCCGACGGCCAGAGCATGAAAGGAACTAAAAGTGCGATCATCGACGACAATGCCAGTCCGCACCGCTTCAGCGTGGTTTTACTTCGGACCACCTGCCTCGGACGGATGCCTTGAATCCGCGACTGCACTTGCTGCTCCAGTCGACGTCGCATATGTGCTGATCCGGCTTCTCCCGTAGTCGCATGAGACTGCTCAACCGAAATCAATGTCGCGAGCGATTCCTGAAGTTCCGGGAACCTGAGGTCGACGGCCGCCCCCAGCTCTTCCGCCGGTGCGTGCTGCAGCATCGGCGCAAACACTCGTTTCCAGGCGACGGTTGCGGTCAGTATCGCTGTCACCGTCAAAACCACCAGACGCACCGGTCCCGGCAGCGCTATGAAATAGTCCAGCAGACATCCGGACAGGACGCATGCAATCAGAACACACAGCGATTCCGCCAGTCCCCGCAGGAACGCATGCACTCGGATCAACCGCTGACAGCGGTCCAGCAATTCCTGTAACCCGGTCACTCGGACCAATGCGCCTGATGACATCCGACCAATCCCTGCTGCAGCCGTGAGCACATCTTTCATCTAAACCGCAGTCTACCGCCGCCAGGTCCGGAATTGCCACAGATTCCTCCAGCGTGAATCGACAGGCGTCCGGAATTGATGTTTCCGGCTTCATCGTGGGGCAGGCTTCCAGCCTGCCTGGTCTACGTGGGGCAGGCTTTCAGCCTGCCTGGTCGACTCAAAAACACATGCCTCTTTTCAAGTCCAGGCAGGCTGAAAGCCTGCCTCACAATGACTCGCGACTAATCCGACAGTCCCCGAGCTGGATGGGGTCGTTTTGAGAACCTGCGACAGTCGAACCAGGTCCGTTCCGGAATTCCTGCCCTGCGTTGACAAGGCAACGCTGAATCCTACGATGAGTCAACCAGGATCGCGGAAGCCAGCCGGTGGTACTTCGTCGTTGATCGATCTTGCATCCCTTCCGAATTCTCGTTTTGGAATGTGACGATTCGTAATACTGTGCGGTGAGCAGTCGCGCGAGTCCTCATGATCCTGAACCGAGATGCGCCTGCGATTCCTGTTTTGCTTTCATAACTTCCCGCGTTCGTCGCCGACACTAACCCGAAGCGTCAACGAGGTGCTTGATCCGTTGTCTCGCCGACGTTTATAGAAGTTGCGCAGTTTTTCAGAGCTGAAGGCTCGACAGGATGTAGCCACTGGCGCGAGCCGAATGGCACTCACTTTGTGGAACAATTGTCCGCAATTGTTCATCCGGTC
>JANNGQ010001282.1:0-3484 GCA_031403975.1 Planctomycetota bacterium | reverse complement strand
GCAGGCTAAAAGCCTGCCCCACAAAGAACGGCGACTAAACCGACAGCCCCAAGGCCAACGGGGTCGAATGTGGGACAGTCGAAGTAGTTCAGTGGAGATAACGAAAGGATCTGAATCGGCCGTTCGAAAGCGGCATCCATTTATGGCTTGCCAAGCGGGACCTTCACCTGCAGCTCATCGAACTTGTCTGTGTCCTCATACGGACGAGCCGCGAAGTACCAGGCAGACCACTGTTTCAGAACTTTCTGCCGCCAGTCGTTGGCAACTTTGAGACGTTCTTCAGCCGGGGCTTTGTCGAGCCCCTCCATGGGATTCAGTGTCTCTCCGAAGCCCTGCGGCTTCCTTGTGATGTAGCGAAGTGCTGAAA
Source organism: Planctomycetota bacterium (assembly GCA_031403975.1). Classification (GTDB taxonomy): domain Bacteria; phylum Planctomycetota; class Planctomycetia; order Planctomycetales; family Planctomycetaceae; genus SXXK01. Next base: position 3,117 of record JANNGQ010001282.1, on the reverse strand, counting down.
CGGCTTCCACGTTCACATCAATGCTGGGGTCGCGGATTCCGTCCAGCATCAGCGGGATCAGTTTGAAGTCGCCAGTCCGGCCCAGAGCCCAGCAGGCGGACTTGCGGACATCGGCATTCGGATGAGTCATCAGACTCTTCAGCTTGTCTGCCTGCCCGACAAGTTCTTCGGGATCCGTGATGGAGGTCACGCTGCGGACGATCTCATCAGCAACTTCAATCGGCGTTTCATCCAGATCATCGAAGCCCTTCATGTTGGAAATATCCGCAATCAGCCGGTCCAGTTCCGTGGGAGGCCGTTTGACTTCCTTGTCTCCGAACGGGTTGCCGCGGTCGGCATACTGCTTTCCGAGACCATACAGACCCTCCATGATCTGCTTGGTGGACTTCATATAATACAGCAGTGCGAAGGCCGTACCGACGACTTGTCCGGTGTGGGTATTGAAGCTGCCATCCTCATTCTGAAGTGTCAGCAGGCCGTCGCCGTAGGCCGTGTACCAGTCGAGCCCGGCGATTCTCTCCAGCTCGCCGATTGAGGCGGCTCGTTCGATGCAGTAATAGAAGTACAGGTTGTGCGCTGCGCTGGAGACAGGCTCGAACCGTTGTTCATTCCAGCCCAGCCCTGTGTTTACGCGACTGTCGAGTGCTCCGGCACTGTACTTTGCGGAATAGTTGGGCCACGCCTTGGCGAGGACTGTTGGATCGGGGGCTTCAACTTTCGCCAAAACGCCGAACTTCTGTTCCACTTCCGGCTGCGCGGCGACAGTCCTGGGACCGTGCAGCATCAGTCTGGTGACCAGCAGGGTTCCCGAAGCGGCCATCGTCATGTTGTGAGTCGATGCGCCGTTACCCGGACCGGCTGTGGTTCCCGGACGATACCCCCAACCGCCGTCCTGATTTCCTCGCTGCATCAGAAAATCCGCGGCGAGATCAACTTTTTCAGGGGCCACTGTGCAACCGGCCCGCTGAGCGGCCCACAGACCAAGCACACCGTACTGAGACATGCTCACGTCTCCCGGTTCAGTCGGTCCGTTGCTCCATGATCCGTCCGCCCGCTGAGCGGCCTGAATATAGTCTGCGATCGTCTGCAGATTCCGTTTGTAGAGATCCTTGTCGACGTCGGCCAGCAGCATCGCGTCTACACCAGCGACGTAGATGTGATGATAAGCGTCTACGATCTGATACTGAGTTCCGATCGACCGATCGACTGCTTCCTGGATTGCGGCTGCCACCGCCGGTGATTCAATCGGATCGCCCGACTTGAACAGAGCGTACCCGGCAAGCACGGCTGCACCGTGCGATTCAATCCCCGGGCCGTTGAGGGACTTTCTGAGAAATCCTGCAGCTCGTTCTGCAGCGGCATCAAACCGTGGTATACCGGTCGTTTTCGCGGCGGCGTCAACCGACCGACCGGTCGCGACGACAACAGCAACAATCGCAAACAGGAGCAGGGTTTGGCGTCGCATATTAGTGTCCTGCCCGAATGGACAATCGAGGGAATTCCGAAACTCATCCCGCCAGTTTTCCGGAGTTTTTGACGAAGCCCGGACCATCTGTCATGCTAGCCGTGCCTGCCCGGAGTGTCAATTTGTGGTTCTCGCCCGACTGTCGGATTTTGTACTTCGCTCGCCTTCCCGCTGTCTTTCGTCCGAAAAGCCACTACTGAATGAACCGTCTGCCCACTGTGCTGATCACCGGAGGAGCCGGCTTCATCGGCGCTCATGTCACCCGCGCTATCCTTGCAGACGACCGATATGCTGCGTTCAGAGTTGTCGTCCTGGACGACCTCAGCGGAGGATTCCGCGACAATGTTCCGGATTCCGGCCGCGTGACTTTTTGTGAGGGGAGCATCACAGATCACCAGCTCGTTGATCAGCTGTTTGCAGAGTCCGACATCCGGTTCGTCTTCCATCTCGCAGCGTACGCGGCGGAGGGTCTGAGTCATTTCATTCGCCGGTTCAACTACACCAACAACCTGATTGGCAGCATCAATCTGATCAATGCATCTGTCCGGCATCGCGTCGAGCGATTCGTCTTCACCAGTTCCATTGCCGTCTATGGAGCTGCTCAGGTGCCGATGCTGGAATCGTCCGCCCCGCATCCGGAGGATCCTTACGGGATCGCCAAGCTCGCTGTCGAGCAGGATCTGAAGTCCGCTCACGACCTGTTCGGTCTGCCCTATACGATCTTCCGTCCGCATAACGTGTATGGAGAGTTTCAGAATATCGGCGACCGATACCGCAATGTTGTGGGGATCTTCATGAATCGGATCATGCAGCAGCAGCCTCTGCCTGTCTTTGGTGACGGGATGCAGCAGCGGGCTTTCTCGTACGTCGGTGACATGATTCCGGCGATTGTCTCGAGTCCCTTCGTGCCGGAGGCAAACCGCGAGATTTTCAATATCGGTGCCACAGTTCCGCTGACAGTCCTTGAACTGGCAGAGTCCGTCGGCCGCGAATTCGGCATTCAGCCGGACATTCAGTTTCTCCCCGCCCGCAACGAAGTTCGCCTCGCCTGGTCAGACCACTCAAAGACAGATCGAGTTTTCGGGCCGCCCCTTTCGACATCGCTGGCGGATGGTCTGCATCGCATGGCGGTTTGGGCTCGCCAGGCCGGTCCGAGAAAAAGTCCTTCGTTTGCCGACATCGAAATCGCCGTCGGACTTCCACCCTCCTGGCGCAATGAGGATCAGTGAAAGGAACCACAATTCGTGCGATCTCCGACAACCCTTCGCCGATCCGCAAGCAAGCCAGGGTGACTGATGCGAAATCCGTTCGTTGCTCCGACAATCGCCCGCATGTTTCTGCGCCCCGGGGGTGCGTCCATTCCGGATGAAGAATTCTTCCCGTACATCCGGCTTCCGAACGGAACGTTTAAGACGACACGGGCCGGCCGCATGCCGGACGTCGATGACCGCCTGATCTCGCTGCTGAAGCCGGAGGTGCGACACTACGACCTGCTCGATGTTGCGGCCTCATCCTGGACCAGTACTGTCGAACTCAATTGACGAATGGCGGGCGGACCGGGACAGCAGCGGCAACTGCCTCGCGAACTGGCCGATGCGGCGCGCCAGGCCGATCAGACCGCGCGCGACAAAGAACAGGGATCCAGACAACCT
>JANNGQ010001281.1:0-3552 GCA_031403975.1 Planctomycetota bacterium | reverse complement strand
CGGGCTTACTCTGCCGGCTCGCCGCGCAACTCCACGTGGAGACCGGCTCGCGCCGCCAGGCCCGGTACTACGCAGGCGACGCAGCCGCATACTACGAGCGCGCCGGTGCGCGCGCCTTGGTCGAGGGCGTGCAAACCGAGTTCGCCAGCATCGGCTGTGTTCTCCCCAGATCCGTCGCGGAAACGGGTGCTGTCCACAGGTCACGTTCAACCGCAGAAAACGGGCGCACCGCCTGTGTCGCTGCAGACCATTCGGCATCGGACACAAACTCGCCCGTCTGGTTTTCAAAACTCAGAATCAGCTGACCATCCGGCTCCCGCAGCACCAGTTCATCGTCGTAATTCGGGAATGCCATTTCACCGCCGGAGGTCGTCAGTGACAATCGCATTTCCGGCGGAACAGCTTTTCGAACTTCGGCCTGAGCCCGCTGGAGCAGTTGCTTCAACAAACCCTCGTGGAGGAATCGTTCGCGAAACTGATCAATCGAAGAAAAGCTGACGGGTGCCTGGTCGTTGCCCGTGTTGATATGCCAGCCGAGTCGTTGCTCCAGTTGAGGTCCCAGGACATCGAATTGCCCGAGCGGGCTCCAGACAATCCATTCGTGCGTTCCCGCTGCGTTTTCCGCAGAGGGATCGGACAGGAGCATCGAAAACAGCGGTTCGCGTACATCCGCTCCCTGTTCGAGAGTCACGGATGCGTCCAGACTCTGCGTGCCCCGAAGCAATCGCAGGACAACATTTCTGTCAGAACCGGGAGGAGTCTGCGAAATCCGTGAATAGAATTGAGCGGCCGTAGCGAGCGCAGAAAGCTGCCCGCTCGAGACGATTCCTGTAACGACGTCTCCCGCGCGCACATCGGCCTGAGCGGCTGCGCTTCCGGCTTCGACGGTTTCGACCTGGACCTGGTCGCCAACGCTTTTCGCCATCAGTCCCCGCAGCCAGCCGACATGTCCGATGGTTTCTGAACCGAGATCTTCGACCAGCCAGCCTCGTACAGTTCCATCGAGTGCTGCGGACACGAGAAACCTTCCGTCGGCCGAGAATGCCAGATCGGTGATCCGGCGTTCGTGACCCTTCAGCATTCTCAGGCACTGTCCCGACTCAGCCGCAAACAGATGAATGAACGGCTCACCCTGCACATGAGTCGCAACAGCTGCGAGCGCAGGATTGTCGCCCAGCGCGGGGCACACCGCATGCGCTGAGACTTCCTCATCAAATCCTTCGGCCCGGAACGACGGTGGCACACGCAGCAGACGCGGGGCAGATGATCCATGTGACACTTCGACAGTGTGCCGGTCCCGAGCAGCACGAGTCGTCCATCCGCCGGCATCCGGCCGCAGCGCTGTCCAGCCTGACGAATCGCTGCGGACGCTGCGTTCCTCGGCATCAAACACGACGGTTTCCGCGGGGATCGCCTGCCCATGACTGACAGATCTGAGTGAAGTCTGAAGGCGGGTACCGACGGCAATCCCGATGTTCTGTTCCTTCTGAGCAAACACGACCGAATCTGGCATCAGCGATCGGCCTGTCAGAATCTGCATCGGCTTCAATTCGCCGGCAGGAGATTTCAGACTGAGCGCCTCGTTGAGCGTATAGATTCGAACTTCATTGTTTGAAGATCCGGCGACTGCCAGAAACTGACCGTTCGGCGAAACCGATATCGCGGGCTCGGTCGTCGGTGCGGTTGCCAGCGGAGCGATCGGGCGATTGACCCACAGGACGCCTGCCGGTCTGAGTTTGGTTCCTTCAAGAACCGAGAGACTGTATTCCTTGTCTCCTCCGGAAAGTCCGCGAACTGAAACGATGGCCAGACGCTGCTGCGGCAGCCCTGCCTTGTCCGGCAGATTCTCAGCTGCGAACGGTGTCAGTTCTGCCGACGAACCCGCAAGCGATTGTGACGAAGCCCGCTGGCCGTCACCCACGGAAAGCAATCTGGCCGGTCCGATTCCGCCACAGAACAGTTTTCTTGCTGTGCCGCGTCCTGTCACCTGCAGGGCCAACGCGACGGGAGCGGCAGTCAGTCTGCGAGGATCTGCGGCGTCAGCCGGATTCCAGATCAACAGGTCAGAAACGGGATTTGATCCTTCAACTTTCCATGCACCGACGGCGACCTGAACTTCGGCTGTTGAGGTTTCCCATGCTTGAATCCGGGGAGGAATGTCGGTTGAAGGCGGAATCAGAACGTGCGGAATCAGCAGCGGCTGACTCATCTCCCCGCCTGTTTCCAGCGACCACATTCGCACGGATTGTGAGATCTTCTGACCGGCATACTCGAAGCCGAGTGAAACGAGTTTCGTCGGCTCTCCTCCGTTATCAATAAATGCCAGTTGTCGCACACCTCCCTGATGTCCGCGGAGCACTCGACAATCACGCGTGACTGTATCGAAGACGTAGATTGTGCCCGTCTGCCGCCAGTCTGTTTCTGTTGCCGCACTTCTGGGCCACAGCCAGGCGGTCGCCGCAGCAGGAATACCACTCCATGCCGAGCCAGCGACGACGAGCGTTCGGCCGTTCGGCGAGACCAACATCGCCTCAATCATCCCCGAACGCCCGGCGTCGATGGGAATGCGGAAATTCTGTCTCGGCGTGTAGACAAACTTCTGAGTCTCTTCGTCGAAACGATAGATCTGAACAGTCTTGTTCCAGCCGGCAACGTACAGCGTCCGACCGTCAGGAGACCACTGCACGGCCTTGACAATGTTGTCGACGCCGCCGCCATCAAACCGAAGAAACAGCGGCAGTTGTTCAGGCTCCTGGGCCGCGACATCCGAATGGCCGCAGAGGACTGCCCACAGGACCAGCAAAACTCCGGTTGATCGCCGGAAGGTGGAGAATGATTTCATGGCAGTCTCACGAGACGAGTGGCTGAATGGTGCACCATCGGCGAATGATCTATCTGGCCGATTCCAGTACAACCCGGAATCCGATCGTTGGGTCGACGTCATTGTACCCCACGGCATCCGGATTACCCGCGAGGTCCTGAATATCTGACCATCTCAGCGGACTCTCGTAGAAATAGCTTCGACCTCGAAGCAACACCTGCAGGGCACCGAGGTCCTCCTGCGGGTCGACATCTCCGATGCGGGCTCCGTTCATCAGATTCTCGGTCAGCTCCTGCACATTGCCGGCCATGTCGGTGCAGCCCGAGTGCGCAATATCGTCACGCGACTGACCGACCGGCCGCGGCCCCGTCTTTCGTAGGTTCACCGCAACGTCCGTCTCACCGGCTTTCCAGACACCCCGGAACGGTCCTTCAGGATAGTCAGCATTCTGATCGGCAGTCTGCGACTGCCAGAGCTTCAGCCCGGCCGCGGAATTCCACTGATCAATGGAAGGAAGATCACAATCCGACGGTCCGCCCAGCCATTTTGCAAAACGATGCGCCTGCAGGGCGGTGACCCGGACAGTGGGCAGCTTCGGATGAGCGTCCACGCCCATGCTCTGACCGTCGGCGAGCGCGCCGAGTTTCCATTCCGAATTCGCACCAGTCTGCGGATCCGATTGTTCGGTGAGCGACCAGTAGTGACTGAAAAGCTCATTCCATACTTTGTGC
>JANNGQ010001280.1:0-2332 GCA_031403975.1 Planctomycetota bacterium | reverse complement strand
CTTCCGGGGTACGAGACGGAGGTGGTTCGTCTGAAGCGGCATGCCACGGCCGGTGGCGATGCTGAAGACTCTGGATGAGGGCGATGAGGCAGACGTTCCGGCCGGTTCACGACGGTCAGCAGTTCTTGCCGTGCCGCTCCTGCTGACGCTGGCCTATGCTTCAACTCTGGGAGGTATGGCAACACCCGTGGGAAGCCCGACGAACAGTCAGGCGATCGGGATTTACAGCAAGCAATTCCCGAATGCTCCGAAAGTGTTTTTCTCCGAATGGCTGCTGAGCTGCGGGCCGATTGCAATGTTCTATCTGGCTGTCGTCTGGCTGGTGCTGACACGAGGACTGCCCGGGAAATCCGCACGCGACACACAGATCGAGCAGGCTCTTCGCAGCCGCCGGAATTCGCTCGGACGAATGTCAGCGGCGGAGTGGCGAATGCTGATCGTGTTTGGCCTGACGGCAGTTCTTTGGGTCACACGACAAAAGCTGAAAATCGGTGAACTGATGACTGTCCCGGGTTGGCTTGAACCCTACGAACGGATGATTGGATACCTAGGAGAATTCATCGGCAGTCCCGCCGCAAAAACGCCTGGTAAGGACCTGATCACCGATGCCACTGTCGCCATGACGATGGCCGTGCTGCTGTTCGTCCTGCCATCCGGCGAACGCGACCTGCGTGGCCGAAGCGTACCTCTGATGGACTGGAGAACAGCGAACAGACTGCCGTGGGATATGATTCTGCTCTTCGGCGGCGGCTTCGCATTGGCATCGGGATTCAGATCGACTCAGCTCGCGACGTGGCTCGGTGTGACTCTGCAGGGGCCTCTGCAATCCATGCCGGGCTGGCTGGTCGTCGCGACCGTCTGCCTGATCCTGATTATGCTGACGGAGCTGACCAGTAACGTTGCTACGATCAGCGCCGTGCTGCCGACTCTGCTGACACTCGCCGAACCGCTGCATATGGACCCGAGAATGCTGTTTCTCCCGGCGACGCTGGCTGCCAGCGCCGGCTTCATGCTGCCGGTAGGGACGCCTCCGAACGCAATCGTATTCAGTACTGGCCGCATTCCTTCCGGTGAAATGGCGAGACGCGGACTGATCCTGAACCTCCTCGGGGTGCCCATTCTGACCATCGGCACTTACTTGTTGATCCGACCTGTGATGGGGATTCCCTGGTGACAATTGTCTGACAAGATTGTGCGGCGACCGGCGATGATTCCGGGTTATGATGCGAGACGGGCGATTCTGATATTCCGAGATCATCGCCAACAGGCCCTCGAATGAAACGCCGTTCACTACTTCTGATTGTGCTGATCGTCCTGCTTCCGGTCGGACTGCTGACCTGGTTCGGCATTCGCATCGCTCGAGACGAGCAGATGATGACGCAGCAGCGGTTTCGCGGTGTGATGGAACAGCGACTGCAGGACGTCAACCGACTCGTGTCGACTCAATTCGAATCCAACGAACGGCGCTTGCAGCAAATCACCGCGATTGACAACTTCGACGTTACCGCGATCCGCCAGCTGGTCCGGAGCGAACCGCAGGTGACGCAGCTTTTCGTCCTTTCTCCCGAAGGAGATCTGCTATATCCAAATCCTGGTGACACCCTGAATGGAACTGAACTGAGTTTTCTCCGGCAGGCGTCACGGATGTTCACAGACCGTGACCTGCAGAACGCCGTGGCTCTGGCGGAAGCCTCTCCGGGAAAAGGCGACTTTGCTCCGGTGGCGTCGGCGGGACTCGCTCAGTCGTCGTCGTTCGGCAGTCAGTCGTCGGAGAGTTTTCAGTTCGGGGCACAAACCGCAGAGTTGCCTGCTGTTGCTCATTCGACCCCGGCCAGCGCGGTCGATGCTTCATCGAGTCCGGGAGGATTGAATGGGCCGACGCAGCTTTCAGCCAACGCTGCCCCGGAGACCGACGGCGTTCGCGGAAGTGCCGACAGTCCCGAGGCCAGTGCGGTGATGACGGATCCAGCGGAGATCATGCAACAACGCAATGAGTTTCCGGCACTGCCGCAATCGGCCGACGTTCGAATCGTGGCTGACAATGCTGAACCGATTCCACAGACATCCGGCGCACGAACGGATCAGTTCAAGCAACTGCAGGACGCAATTTCGTTGTCAAAAGCTGCTGTCCCGTCATTCATGCCTTCAAACGGCTGGTTCGTCTGGTACTGGGATCGCGGTCTGAACCTTGTCTATTGGCAGCGGCGACCCAGCGGCCACATTGTGGGAGCGGCTCTGGAGCGGGCTCGGTGGATTGCCGACCTCGGCAGGTCGCCTTCGATGAAGAACAAGCTCGCGCTGCCACCGCGCCGCAGATTTGCCACCGCCCCCT
>JANNGQ010001279.1:0-3394 GCA_031403975.1 Planctomycetota bacterium | reverse complement strand
CAGCAACCACATCCATATCAACCGCAACGGCGTTTCGCTCACCCTGGGAAAGTCAGCCAAGACCGAAGCCTCGGCATGACTCGACGACGATGCATTCTATATGCCGCTGTCTGCGATTGACCGACTCCACTGTTTGCTGATCGGAATCCGGATGATAGACTCCGATTGCTGAAGGAGATCACCGTGTCCACTCATGAATTCTCGCCATCGGTTGCACAGCTGGTGCGCCGCCATCTGGACAGCGGTCACTACGCTTCGGAGGAAGACGTACTGTTGGCTGCCCTGAACGCACTCGAGGCAGAATCCCGGGATCAGGCAGCGATCGAACAAGCTCTGGCCACATTGGATGAAGGCAACGAAGGGATCTCGCTGCGGGACGCATTCGATGACGTCCGGAAACGTCACCCCGTGATTCCGTCGACATGACGTTTCGAGTCAGACTACAGCCAGCAGCCGTGCAGGATCTTGATGAGGCTTACTTGTACGCCGCTCAGCAGGCTCCTGAAGCGGCGCTTCGCTGGTTGAATCGGTTTGAAGCGGCATTGCAGACTCTCCACTCAAATCCGGAGCGCTGCCCGTCGGCTCCGGAAAGCCGAAAGTCCGGCAGGGATCTGAAGGAGTTTCTTTTCGGCAAACGCGAGAATGTCTTTCGTGTTATCTACACCATTTCGAATGACACTGTCTGGATACTTCGCATCCGACGAGCTCAGCGGCGAACTCTGAGTCCGAAGGATCTTCCCGCCGATCCTGAGGAATGAATCGCGAAATCCTTTCCCGCAGTGACTGCCGTCAGGCCACTCATGCTTCGTTATGCTCTCACCATCTTCGTCAGTGCGTTTCTGCTGTTTCAGGTGCAGCCGCTGATTGGACGCTTCATTCTGCCGTGGTTCGGGGGCGGGCCCTCGATCTGGACCAGCTGCATGCTGTTTTTCCAGTTGTTGCTGCTCGGCGGATATCTCTACGCACATCTGATCAGCGAGAAATTGAAGCCGCGGACTCAGGTGGTGACTCATCTGACGCTGCTGGCGGCATCGTTGCTGTTTCTTCCCATCGAGCCGTTGGATTCCTGGAAGCCGGTGGCAGATCAATCACCGCTGCTGCAGATTCTGCTCCTGCTGCTGGCGACTGTCGGTGGTCCGTACTTCATGCTGGCATCCACCGGACCGCTGCTGCAGCGGTGGTTCAGTCAGACGTCGCCGGAAAGATCTCCTTACCGACTCTACGCCCTGTCGAACGTCGGTTCGCTGCTGGCGCTGCTGAGTTATCCGTTCGTGTTTGAGCCCTGGCTGAAGCTGCGGCAACAGGTGAATTCCTGGTCATGGCTGTACGTTGTCTATGTGGCGGCTGTGGCCTGGTGCGCAGTGCAGTTGCTGCGGAAAACCGGGTCAGGCAGCGAGACGAACCTCCAGCCGCAGAGCGGCGACAGCCCGGTGCCGGAGGCGACAGCCTCCGGACAACGAACATTTCGCGTTCAAGCTCTAGAGGAGCGACAGCTCGCTGCCGCCTCTCCGAGGCTCATGGACGCCGAGGTCATTTCACCGGTGGCTCGCGCCACCGGCACCGAGCTGCCGCTGCTCCGCAGCTATCCAAATGACACAGCCGATGGCAGATCGATCCCTGCGGCGCCGGGCATTGGAAAGATGCTGCTCTGGCTGGGACTCGCGGCGTGCGGTTCAGCCATGCTGCTGGCGACCACGAATCAGTTGTGCATCGATGTTGCCACCGTGCCGTTCCTGTGGGTGCTGCCGCTCAGCCTGTATCTCATTTCGTTCATTCTGTGCTTCGATAATCCTCACTGGTACGACCGGCGAATCTTCGGACTGTTGCTGCTGGTCTGCTTTCCGGCAGTGTGCTGGGTTCTGAACGAAGGTTCGGACATCGCCATGTCCGATCAGATCGCGATCTACTCGGTCGTGCTGTTTGCCTGCTGCATGACGTGTCATGGGGAACTTGTGCAGACTCGCCCGCACCCGAAGTACCTGACGCTGTTCTATGTGCTTGTCTCCGCAGGCGGTGCAGCGGGGGGAGCATTTGTAGCGATTGCGGCACCCGAGCTGTTCACAGGGTACTACGAATATCACTTCGGCCTGATCGCCTGCTGCGTGATGACGCTGATCGCGTGGTGCGTTCAGCGCGTCTGGCTGCGGCCTCAGTCTCCCGCGTTCTGGATCTGGCTCATCGCTTCCAGTCTGCAGGTATTGAGTGCGGGCCGCTGGCTGTATTCGCCACTGGCCGAAAGCCTTGATTCGATCGATCACACTGTCTATTTCGGCGTGTACGGACTCATCCAGCTGGCGGGCATCGCGCTGACTGCGAAGGAGCAGCGGCAAACCTGGACGTTGTTGTCCATCTGGACGGCAGCTTCCGTTGTTCAGGCTGCCTGGCTCGGCGGCTATGCTGCGTGGAGATTCCCTGAGCTGCTCACGGATTCCACTCATGTAGTGATCTGGGCGGTCGCACTGGTTCCTGCGCTGTACGGAAGCGGGCTGCTGGCAGGAAGCCGACGACTGAGCGAAGCCGCTCGGCCACATGTGATCCGCTGGGGACTTCTGTTTCATTCGGCCGCGGTTCTGCTGTTCTTGTGGTACACGGACAGACTCGAATCGTGGCAGTTGGTTTCCATCAGTTGTACAACGTCAGCCGCAGTCCTGATGGAATGGTCGGCCCGGGGGTTTCGCGGGCCGGATCGTCCGTCGCTCGGCTTCTGGGTCTGGATTCCGGCCATCACTCTGTTGCTACTTCTGAGCAACCGGTTTTCAGAGATCATCAAGTCCGAGCAGAGTCTAGCCGTCCATACTTCGCGCAATTTCTACGGTGTTTTGCGAGTCACGCACAAGGACGCCGAAGATTCCGAAGTCAACTGGACTCCCGCAAAACACTCGCTGACCCATGGCCAGATTCAGCATGGATTTCAATTCCTCCACGAAGACTGGAAACGAATGCCGACGACCTATTACGGAGAGGACAGCGGAGTCGGATTGGCGATCCGGGTCTGCCGCCGAATTGGTGAATCTGTCGGTCGGCCGTCCCTGCGCGTGGGAGTCGTGGGACTCGGCACCGGCACGATTGCCGCATACGGTGAAGCTGGCGACGTCTTTCGATTCTACGACATCAACCCCGACGTCCGTGCGCTCTCTGACACCTATTTCACTTACCTCAGCGATTCACTGGCAAAGACCGACGTCGTGATCGGCGACGCGCGGATTGTGATGGAGCGGCAACTGGCGTCGGACGAGAGCCAGCAGTTCGATGTGCTCGCCATCGATGCCTTCAGCAGCGATGCGATTCCGGTCCACCTTCTCACGTCCGAATGCGGCGACATCTACCGCCAGCACCTGCGGGACGGCGGAGTCCTTGCAGTACACATTTCGAACCGCTTCCTGGACCTCGAACC
>JANNGQ010001278.1:0-2781 GCA_031403975.1 Planctomycetota bacterium | reverse complement strand
AAATCCACACGCGCAACTGCCGCAAATTCCTGTTGACCCACTCGAAACCCAGAAGACCCTGTTCATTTTGTCCCATCCTAATATTCGAGCTCGCAGCAACTGCGGCTCATGCGACGGTTCGGGTTCGAAATGAAACGGCTTGCGATCATGCTGACGCTCGGTCTGAAAGACCCGGGAACCATCGATCTGCAAGCCGCCGCTGCTCTGGGACGGCCATCCCAGAGCAGCTCTCTTCCATAAAGAAGATGCGATGCTGCGTGACGTGTCAAACATCGCCTGGAAAGATATTAGGAACCGTTTATCGTAAGTGTGGCCGATTCTGGGTAACGCCCGTCGACTGGGAAGGGAAGGGTCAATGAAATGGTTCCTGCCACTGTTTTTGCCCCGCCGACCGAATCCGAGCCTCACAGCCGCCGCGTAACTTCGGATCTCCCAGTTGTGCGTATGCGTGTTCAGACCGGCGAGGAACTCAGTGTGTTGCATCACAAGACTCGAACCGTCAGTAGCGAAATTCCGTTGTCAATCCGGCAATGATGCGGTCGGCCGCGAAGAGTGGGTTGTTCGAATCGAACATCTGATAGTTGATGATCCCGGCTATGGAGAATTCAGGAGTGAACCACTTCCGCAATTCGCAGCCTGTCCGCCAGATGAATTCGTCCCGGTCCGGTTCAAACTGATATCGGTCAAAAATGCGAAACCCCGCGCCGCCGCGGAGTGTCAGGTCGACAGTGGGCATGACGGGAATCACGGATTGCCCTGTGACGCCAGCGCCCCAGTAGGCAAAGTCCGATCCGCTGGAATTGAGGCGATCCACATCAGCGCCCAGCCGAACGCTGCGAAACCAGGGATGATCGAGCAGAAATTCCTTTGACATTCCTGCCGCATAGGTTGTGCCATCGGCGCTAGTCACGTCCGGCAGCACTCCGTCATCTTCAAAGTTCGTCTGATCAATCGCCAGATATCCAGATGTGGTACCACCGCTGGGCTGCGGCAGGGTCAGTTTTCCCAGGACGGAATGTCGCTGTGAAAACTCCGCTCCACCGAATTCATCGAGATTGTAACGGTATTCCAGACGTACCAGCGGTGCTCCGCCCTCGCGGTTCACGGTGCCTTCCGCAAACAAACCCGGTGCATAGCTGCTGAGATTGAAGTTTGAGAAGTCATCTTCATTCAGCGTGAAGTAGCCCGAGAACAGCGGACCCGCCACCCAGTCACCCTTTGAAACGGCCCACCATTCAAATTCCGGCGAAGCAAACAGCTGAAAGCTTTCACGGTCGCCAGGCGGAAGCTGTCGTGATGAGGGAGCTAAAGCGACATTGCTGTTGTAGAGTAGACCGGTTTCAAAGCGGAGAAACACGGGCAGCAATGGCGAAGGAGCGTCAGCCGACAGCTTCGGCGGATCATTGATCGCTTTAAAGCCAGGTGGACCGGGATACTCATGAATTTCATAGCTGACCGTTCTGGTGGCCGGGACCACACTCGTTGGCAGTTCGTCGAGTTTTTCCTCCGCTGCGATGGCGTATTCGCTGTCCGGAGCCAGCTCCAGAACCCGCTGCCACTGTTCTGCTGCTCCCGCGGCGTCATCGACGGCCAGTAGTGCGCGACCGAGGTCGAATCGCGCGGCGCAGCTCAAGGGATCCAACTCCACAGCTCTGTACAAGTGGTCCATCGCGGACGGTACTTCACCGCTTTCCAGCAGCAGACGGCCCAGCAGACGGCGAACGTTGGCATCTTCAGGATTGTCGGCAGCCTTCTTTTCCAGGTAGGCACGCATGTCCGGATGCGCATCACCGGCCGACAACGGTACAGCCGTCAACAGGATGCAGAATAGAATCAGCAGGCGGGTGATGCGATGCATTGCCAGGATTGCGCCAAAACTGTCGACCGCGGCCCGCGACACGACCAGAGGATTGAAGCGACACACAGGATGGCCTCGCCGGAGTGCCCTTGTAGGAGGTTTCTGAAACTGCGGTCAAGTCGGGTCACCGCTGGATCCCGTTCAGCCTTTTCGAGTACCCCGACGCGAGTCATGGAACGGGCAGTTTCTGCCGAAGTAACATTCTGTTTTTTCGACACAGTCCGGATTGTCAGAATGCCGATGTCCTCACTTGCGCCCTGGTGCTATTGTGTCGCGGCGCTTCAGCTTCACAATTGACGCCCCGGTTCGGGCCTCCGGGACATTCAAGCTGCGTTTACGGAGGAACATAAAGATGCTGAGAAAACGGACTTTTCGCTGCCTGTTTCATTTCGCGATGTTCACCGCCGTCACAGCGGGCTCGCTTGCACAGGCCGCGCCTCCTGTTGACCCAGGGAGTCCTGGTCGCGGGAACTCTGAAATGGATCGGGCGCTCGAGAGTCGCGCACGGGTACTCGATCACGCTCGAGGAACATCGTTAGCGACTACTGGCGGAGCCGCGGCCTCAACCGGAGAAAGCCTGAGTCGTCCCAACAGCACTGGCACAGCCGCTTCAACCGGTGGCCGTGAAACTGCCGCAGATGCGTCGGTCAGTGTGATGGCCGATCGTTCTCGCAGGACCGAAGCCACGTTTGGTCTGGACCGGCCGAACCTGCGCAGTCAGCACTCTGAGAGGTCAAAAAGGGGAATGTCGGCTCGCAGTGATGTGCGTTCCCCAGGCGAGAATGGTATGCAGGAATCGGCCCAGGCGCACAGCCGTGAAAGGGTGTGCTCGGCATCACTGACACCTGTGTCGGCAGCGCCTAACCACAACGCTTGTTTCTGTGCTTGTTGAAAGTCTCGCACCACCAGACCTTGCCCCTGTT
>JANNGQ010001277.1:0-5383 GCA_031403975.1 Planctomycetota bacterium | reverse complement strand
GCAGCATGCAGATCGTCAGTTTACGGCCGATGCGGATGGTCATTTCTTCGCGTATACGGCAGCAGAACTGGTTCAGTTCGCGGCTGAAGCGGGGTTCGAAAATCCGCGGCCGTTCTTTTTTGATACGCCCAGGATCTCGGGCCATGTGAAAGTCCGCTACCTTCATCGGCTGCTGCCAGCCGCGATCCTTCGCGGACTCGATCGCGTCGCGAAAGCAATTCCGGTCATTGGACCGCATGTGTGTCATCAGCTGGGCGTCCTGGCAAGGGTGCCATAACACGAACCCGTTGGTCATTCTCCAATTCAGACGGCAACTGCGGCAAGCCGATATGTGGTATCAGACGCTGGAACGATTCCTTTGCACAATGTCCGTGCCGGCAGGTCGCTGGCGGGCGTTGTGCTGGCGTCTGAGAGGACTGCGTGCCGGTGCCAAAGCGAGCTTCGGAGCGAGAACGAAGATCTTACTTCCGTGGCGGCTCAGCATGGGCTTGCGGTGCGTGTTCGAATCGGATCTTACGATCAAGCTGGTCGGAATTGATGCTCGACTCGAATTTGGTGATCATTGTTATGTCGGCCGATTCACTCAATTCGATTTGTCGTCAGCCTGTCGAATCGGTAACCATGTGCTGATCGCAACAGGATGCCTGATTGTCGATCACAACCACGGGCTTGCGCGTACAGCCAGGATTGACCAGCAACCCTGTTCCGGTCAGCCGATTACAATCGGTGATGATGCGTGGATTGGTGCCCATGCGGTCGTCCTTTCAGGCGTAACAATTGGACGCGGCGCTGTCATCGGAGCAAATGCCTGCGTCACGAAGAACGTTCCGGATTATGCAATCGCAGCGGGCGTGCCGGCCAGGGTCATCGGATATCGGAGCGAGAGTTGACAGCGAATTCCAGCACGACAGCCGTGTCGATTGCGATTCCGACCTATCGTCGCGACTCTGTTCTGGCGGAAACGATCCGGCAGGTTTTGACGATGCAGACCGCCAGCAATGAAATCCTTATTATTGATCAGACGCCGCTCCATGATCAGACGACAGAGGAACAGCTTTCCGAATGGTCTCAGCAGGGCGTCATTCGCTGGATTCGCCGGGAGCAACCATCAATCCCTGCCGCGATGAATCATGCTCTTCAGATCGCCCGGACTCCACTAGTGCTGTTTCTTGACGACGATATCGTCCCTGTCTCTGATATCGTGCAGCAGCATCTGCTGGCACACCAGACCGACGCGGGGCTCTGGGCCACGGTCGGACAGATTATTCAGCCGTGGCAACAATCTTCGCGGATCGATCCGCCGCGTACATTGCGCGGATTGAGGACAGACTTTGATTTTCCGTTTCATTCGACGGTCGAAGCGGATGTTCAGAACGTGATGGCCGGCAATCTGTGCGTCAACCGCGCCAAGGCACTTTCTGTCGGTGGATTTGACGAAACCTTTATGGGTTCGGCCTACCGATTCGAGACTGAGTTCGCAAAGAGGTTGATTCTGGCGGGCGGCCGCATCCGCTTCCTGGGCTCGGCGGGATTGATTCATCTGAAGGCTGCCGCGGGTGGTACACGCACGGACGGCAATCATCTGACAAGTGCGGCCCCTCATCATGGCTTCGGCGACTACTACTATGCGTTCCGTCACGGATCTTTGATCAAAGCCTGGGTGTACAGCCTCCAGCGCATGACACGGGAAGTCAGTACTCGCTTTCACATGCGTCATCCGTGGTGGATCCCTGTCAAACTGTTGGGTGAATTGCGAGGGTTGATGGCCGGTCGCCGTGCAGCACAGCGTTCCGAACGTGGTCGTTCTGTTCTGCCCCAAAACGGCAGTTTCCCGACGGGTTCAAAAGGAGATCCCGCTCCCATGATCACAGCCGAACAGGCACCGACACAACTCCGGAGTCACTGATGAAAGTAGTTATACTGGCGGGCGGCATGGGAACGCGGCTGAGCGAGGCCACGCAGAGAATTCCTAAGCCACTCGTCGAAATCGGCGGATATCCGATTCTGTGGCATATTATGAAATGTTATTCGGCCTATGGCTTCAATGAATTCGTGATCCTGTTGGGCTACAAGGGCTTTCAGATCAAGGAGTTTTTTGCGGACTACATGCTGCATCGGAGTGATGTCACGATTGACCTGCAGGCGCGGAAGATTGAAACGCTGGAATCGTTTACTGAGCCGTGGCGTGTCACACTGCTCGATACGGGTCTGAATACAATGACCGGCGGGCGTCTGAAGCGTGCCGCAGCATATCTGCAGGATGGCCCCTTCATGCTGACTTACGGTGACGGCGTGGCCGACATCAATCTGCAGGAGCTGCTGCAGTTCCATCAGGCTCACGGCGGAATGGTCACGATGACATCCATTCAACCGGCGGGACGCTTTGGCCTTGTGCAGGCCAACAACGAGAATCGAGTTCTTTCATTTCGAGAAAAACCGCGGGAAGATACGAACTGGATCAACGCGGGATTCTTTGTCTGTCAGCCAGAGATTCTGAACTACCTTCCGGCCGATGACTCCACCGTGTTTGAAGCCGAGCCGTTGCAGAACCTGGTCCACGACGGGCATGTTCACACATTTCGCCATACGGGCTTCTGGCAATGTATGGATACGCTCCGTGATCAGACACGTTTGGAGGAATTGTGGCATGCTGCTGCCGCTCCCTGGAAAGTCTGGTGAAAACAGTGTTCTCCGGAATCTATGATGGTAAGAGAGTGGTTGTCACGGGTAATACAGGATTCAAAGGATCCTGGCTGACGACATGGCTGCGCATGCTGGGAGCGGAAGTGTTCGGAATTGCCAATGCCATTCCGCCGACTCCGTCGATGTTTACGTCGCTGAAACTGCAGCAGGACATCAGCCACCATGTGATCGACGTCCGGGACAAGTCGGCGTTGTCGTCGCTGATTCAGCAACTCAGGCCCGACTTCATCTTTCACCTTGCCGCGCAGGCATTAGTGTTCGATGCATATGCCAACCCGACTGACACATTTTCCACAAACGTGATGGGGACGGCTAACGTACTCGATGCCCTGCGTGACGCTGCCTTTCCCTGCGTCGCAGTGATGATCACCAGCGACAAGTGTTACGAGAATCTGGAATGGGTCTGGGGATATCGAGAAACCGACCGGCTTGGTGGCGGCGACCCGTACAGTGCATCAAAAGCGTGTGCAGAACTCGTCATCAGCAGCTATGTCCGGTCGTTTTTTGCGAAACCCAATGGCGCGGTTCGTGTCGTTTCGACTCGCGCCGGCAATGTGATTGGCGGTGGTGACTGGTCGGCAAACCGTATTGTACCCGACTGTATCCGTGCATGGACGTCCGGAAAGGCGGTCGAACTTCGCCGCCCACAGTCTACGCGCCCCTGGCAGCATGTACTGGAGCCGCTGAGCGGCTATCTTCGAGCAGGACAAGTGCTGCACGAGGATGCATCCCTTCATGGCGAATCCTTCAATTTTGGCCCGAATGCCGGACAGAGCTATTCCGTCGAAGTACTCATTCGCGAACTCTCCCGGCTCTGGTTTCAGGGCGTTTCGGAATCTGAATCCGTCAATCTGAAGCCTGACCATTCACTTCCCGAGGCCGGGCTTCTGAAACTCTGCTGCGACAAGGCGCATTCACTGCTGCATTGGGAGCCGGTGCTTGACTTCGGCCGGACTGCAGAATTCACGGCTGCCTGGTATTCACAGTTCTATGGGATCATCGGCGCGGACATGAGATCGTTCACCCAGTCGCAGATTCAGGATTTTACACAGCAAGCTGTGCGGAAGAATTTACCGTGGGTAATGTGATGATTCAGGGTGTCTGTCTGCTTGATCAGCCTCTTTTCAGAGACGACCGCGGAGAAGTGCGCCGCGGGGTGAGAAATCGTGACGCTGGGTTCGAGTCGTTTGGCGAAGTCTATGTATCCGGCATTCTGGGTGGAGTCGTTAATGGGTGGAAAAAGGACACACGGATGCATTCCAACCTGATTGTCCTGAACGGTTGCGTCAGATTCGTACTTCATGATGCACGCGAGCAGAGTGAGACCCGCGGCGTGACTTACCAACTGGTGCTTTCGGACAATGTCAATCAGCGACTGGTTGTTCCATGCGGCCTCTGGCTGGCGTTCCAGGGAGTTGACGCCGGGATCAGCCGGATCATGAATGTCGCCAGCCTGATTCATGACCCGCAGGAGTGCGAGACACTTCCTATCGAGAATGGATTGCTGCCAACAATCGACTGGGAGACTTCAGAATTCGGACAGTGCTGATCACAGGTGCAAATGGCTATCTTGGCAGTCATCTCGGCAAACTGTTGGGAACCGCAAGCGACTGGCGTATCACCGCGATGGTACGAAGTTCCACTGCCGCTGCGTCGCTGTCGACTGCGAAAAACGTGGTGCCGTTCATCTTTGACCTGGTGACCGGTGATGAGTCTGAATTGCAGTCAGCGATGCAGAACGTTGATGCGGTCGTGCATCTCGCTGCCTGCGATGCTGCTCAGTGCTCGGCAGATCCGTTGGCATCAGTCGGGGTTAACATTGGAGGAAGCGTGCGGGTTGCTGAAGCGGCACGCAGGGCAAACATCCATCGATTTGTCTATCTGTCCACGATCCACGTCTACGGATCTTCGCTGTCCGGAGTCGTCACAGAAGGGACTCCAGTTCACCCGATTGATCCGTATTCCATTTCGCACCGGGCCGCAGAAGATTTTGTCCTTATGTCCGGCAGTGGCTGGAGCCCGGTTGTGTTGAGGCTGTCAAACGCGTGCGGACCGCCGCTCTCGGATCATCCGGGGGCGTGGAAGCTTCTTTGTAACGATTTGTGCCGGCAGGCTGTCACACAACGTCGACTGACACTACGTACTCCCGGGCTTCGCCGACGTGATTTCATCGCGGTTGCTGATGCGGCGCTGGGCATCCGGCACGCCCTCGAGCTTTCGCCGAATGCAGCGGAAGACCGTGTGTTTAATCTGGGCGGAGACACAGTCCTTTCGGTCAGAGAAGCCGCTGAGTTTGTCGCGTCCCGATGCCTGGAAGTGCTCGGATTCCTGCCGGTGATTCTGGCTCCGGAAGGAAATGACTCGGACCATCAGGGCCTGAGCAGTTATCAAAACGACCGTTTTGAACGAACAGGATTTGTCCGGCAATCCACGCTGCTCGTTGCTGTTGATCAGTGTCTCGCAGCGGCATTCGAACGATTCTCTCCGCACTCTGTGCCCGGCTCTGCAAACTGACCACACAAAACAACAACACAATTGTGGCGATGTCACATGCCGGTGTCTTGCAGATAAATCGCGCTGTGTACCGCGAACTGACAGGCTTCGGGTGGAACATTCACCTTGTGATTCCGACGGAATGGAAATCGTGCGGCAGCACCAAGCCCTGCGACGTAACGATCTG
>JANNGQ010001276.1:0-3769 GCA_031403975.1 Planctomycetota bacterium | reverse complement strand
GCACAAACGGTTTCGCTGCGATTGTGTCCCAATCGCGAAGTGCTCCCGGGCTCAGGGCGCGGCAGATTCTGCCGTCAGCCTCAAAGACCCGACCGGATCGATCACGGAATGAGCCACCATCGAACCGCAGGGTCGAAGGGGGAACCGACAACGTCAGTTCCTGTCCACGGTGGTTTCGGCAGCCGTTTTCGCATAGCGGAATGAACGCCAAAGATGCCGCACGAAGACGACTAATCCGGCACTTCCACCCACAATCGCCTGCAGCAACATGCTGCCAGTGCCCGGGTCCAGGTACGCTAAAACCAGCAAATTGCCCATTTGGAGCAGCCTCATTTGTGTTGAAAGCTGCAGGCTTCAATCCTCCTAACCACTCTGAGTCCTCAGGGGTGTCGCACAAATCGGAAGATTTCGGAAAACGAGCCGGCGGACGGCTGTTCCCCCTGAACCACGGACGTGACCGCACTCGATCACGGGCTCCTTTGCGTCAGACGAAACAAGGGCGGTGTTTCAGCGAGACCCCGTCGCAATGACGTGGCCTGGATACCACGAAAAACGAAGCTGAAGTCTGTGATCATCTCCGGCATGTCACCATAGTAGATGTGGCCCGAATCGAACCAGCCGGTCGCCAGCTGCGACACATCGACCAGATCAAACATGGCCTTCCTGGCACCGCTCTGAGAATACTGATTCAGATAACCCAGCGGCTCAAAGTCGTTGACCTGTTTTGAAATATAGAGAGCCTTGTCCTCGGCCGACGCATACACCGTGAATCTGCGGCTGAACGGTCTGAGTCGCAGGCCGACTCGTTCCACGAACTCTCTGGCGTCGATGTCTGGTGCTGCCATGGCCACTTGATCGAACAAGGGCGGCTGTATCATCGAGGAGGCTCGACGATCGTCCATTGTTTTCAGCGCTTCGGTCAGTACGAAGCTGCCCATGCTGTGAGCGACAAGGTGAATTTTCGCGGCTCCGGCGTAACGGCTGATGCCTTCCAGGACTGTGATCAGATCATCATCCGACTGTTCCGCACGGCGGAGATCCTTAAGATAGTTGGCCTTTTCTTCAAGACTCTCCGTATCGCTTCCGGCGGGCCAGCTGAAGAACATCGACGGCCCCTGGTAGTCCATGTCGTAGGACAGCTGAGCCGTCCGGCGGGCCGCATCGCGGAACGTCGCGCAGTAACCGTGAATGAACACGAACAGTTGTTTCTCCGGTGACTGTTCCACTTTTGTGCGAAGAGCCATCCAGAATTCCGCGTCGGGCAATCGTTCGATTTCCATCAGCACGACGTGCTTTGACGGATCCTGTGAAAACTCCAGCCGCAGGATCGATGGTTCGGGCAATGCTCCGGGCTGCCGTTTATACGGGATGCTGACTTCCACCGTGCCGTAGCTCAGTTCACCCCGGTCACCGCCAAAGAACAAGTCCGGATCTGCCGCGGATTCCGGGGATTGATCTGGCTCACGGTTGGTGGCAAAGTAGACCCGTTCGGGCGAGTAACCGCGGTGTTCGGCCGATTGGCCGCTGCGACGGATCGTTGAGCCCGGCGCACTGGCAGTGCTTTCCCCAACCGGTTCACTTTCTTCCAGTGCGCCGTCCCGCGGAATCTGAATCGGCGGCATTTCTGCGGTGATCTCTTCAGGTGCTCCGCCCGCTGTGGCAGGCATCTCATCGACGGCGTCCGTTGGCGGCTCCGAGAGATCAGAGATGGGTTCATCCGTCGGTTCGGCAAAGGTGTCGCCGCCGTTCGCGGTGCCCTGAGGGGACGAATCGGAAATGTTGCCTGACCGCTTCTCAGAACAGCCGCAAAAGCATGCCAGAGCGAGGAACAGTGTGAGATGCGGCATCCATGATCGATCCATCGTCGTCTCCTTCACTTGCAGGTCATCTTCGGGCTTTCTGCTGCTGCCGGTAGTATTTCAGGCCGGGCTGGAAAAAAGTCAGAGCCAACGCCACTCCGAAGAGGGAAATACTGACGTCGGGCAAATCACTGTGTGCGATTACGGCCATCAGCAGCGACGTCGCGAACATCATGACCGATTGCACATAAAAGCTGCCAGACAGGATTCCGGCCTTCGCAAGAAACACCATCCCCGCGATCGTTGCAAGCACCGGTGAGAATTCCAGCACCGGTCGATTCATGATCGATTCCACGGCAAACAGCATCGAAGACGCGATCATGCTGCCGCCCCAGACATGAGCAATCTGGCGTTCAACGGCCGTGATCGGGCCGGCCCGATGTCGCAGATTCCAGAAAATCGACGCCCACAGGCCAAGCCCCACCGTCCACAGGCTGACATACGGCCAGCGCTGATCAATGCCCTGAAACTGCATTGCATTCGTGATCAGGCACAACAGCAGGACCACCAGACTGTGCCACATCCACAGGAGTCCCCAGTTCTGCAGAATGGCCGCATGATGCGATTCACGAAACAGACGGGTCATGACCTGCCCGAAAGTCGACGAGCGAGCGCTGATCGGCTCACTGCTGAGCCAGGCCCGCATGTCCGCCGCCAGAGCAGACGCTGACGAGTACCGCAGATCCTGATGCTTCTGGAGACACTTCATCACCACCATTTCCAGATCTGCATCCACAGCGCGATTGAGCATCCGGATCGCCGGCGGATCCTGTTCAATCACCATCAGGACGGTGTCAAGGGACGAAGCTGCCTGGAAGGGCGGTCGTCCGGTCAGCATCGCAAACAGTACGGCTCCCAGGCTGTAGATGTCCGATGCAACGTCGATTGAATCCGTCTGCCCCGCAGCCTGCTCGGGCGACATCCAGGCCGGCGTTCCAAGAATCGCCCCGCTTTGTGTCAGGTTCGCGAGTTCTGCCATCGCTCCGGGCGCGGCGATCGAGTCTCCGTCAACGCTGACTCGCTTCGCCAGTCCGAAGTCCGTGACGAACGGAGTTCCGTCAACTGCAATCAGAATATTGCTGGGTTTCAGATCCCGATGCAGCACACCCGAGCGATGCGCCGAGCCAATGGCTTCCACGATCGGGATCAGCAGAGTGACGGCATCACGTGGCTGCATCGGGCCGTTTATCAGACGCTGTGAAAGCGTCTTGCCTTCGATGAACTGCATGCTGAACCAAGGCTGTCCGTTGTGCTCGCCGACTTCGTAGACCGGAACAATGTTCGGATGGCTGAGCCGCGCTGCTGCGAGGGCTTCGGCGCGCAGCCGTGCCAGATCCTGCGACGCCGCAAACGCTGCGTTGGGAATCATCTTGAGGGCCACCGTCCGCCGCAGACTGCCTTGCCAGGCCCGATAGACAACTCCCATCCCGCCGCGACCGACCTCCTCGCGGAGCTCGTAGTCGCCGATGAATGTTCCGATCGGGGAGACGGCCTCCTTTGATCCAGTCACCCGCGGCCGGGACGAATCTCCCCCCGTGTGATGACTGAGTTCTGCAGACTGCAGCAATGCCACATCGTCGGCAAACATCGCCGTCGCCCGGAGTTCCCGCAGATCCTGTTCGAGATCCGGGTTGTCACGGATGGCTGCTTCGAGACATTGCTCCGGCGAACCGGTTTTCGAATCCTGCATCAGTCGGTCAAAGATCACCGCCAGTCGCTCGTCACGGTCGTTGCTGATGTCAGGCATTTGAACCGCTTGCGATTTACAGTTGCCCCGCCGCTCCGTCGGCGGGAGTTTTCCGTCTCGAACATGCTGTGATATCGCGCTTCCCGCCGACGGAGCGGCGTTGCGCGGCTGGCCAACAGCAGGCGGCTAAGTCCGAAACCCCGTCAGATATGGAATTGTTTTT
>JANNGQ010001275.1:0-2811 GCA_031403975.1 Planctomycetota bacterium | reverse complement strand
GGAAGCACAATGATCGTGTGCCGGAACTCGAAGAGTCTGTAGAATCCCCTGGTCAGGAAGCGGATACAAGTCTGAACGTGTCCTCTGCCTTCGGCGATGCGAGCCCGAACAGACGTGTTCGGGCCAGAACCGAGGAACCTGGCACTGCCTGTCCAGTCGAGGAGTGATCACGTGCTGAGAACCTGGCTCGTAGTTGTCGTGCTGCTGACTGCTGAAGCGACAATTGGCCTGTATCCATCGGCAAGTGCCGATGAGCCGAAGCCGCGTGAGTTGATGATCGATCCGCTGAGCCGCAATTTCATGAGTCCATTTCTGGAGGATTTCATTCGACCGGATGAAATCGGAGTGCCGTTCGAGGAGGTCGCGATAACGAACGCAAACGGAGAGACTCTGCGAGGCTGGTTTCTGCCTGCGACAAATGCCCGACACACGATTCTGTTCTGCATGGGAAATACGGGCAACATCTCCAGCATGCTGATGTATGCCAGAGTTCTGCTCGATGGCGGTTTCAATGTACTGCTGTTCGACTATCAGGGCTTCGGTGGCAGCACGGGAATAGCAACCGTGATGTCCCTGCATGGCGATGCCGTCAGTGCCTTCGATTATTTGACGACGATCCGAAAAATCCCGCCCGCCGACATCGGCATTTTCGGTGTGTCGCTTGGTTCGCCACTGGCTGTCGCCGTTGCCGCTCAGCAGGGTGCGGGAGCTGTTGCCGTGGAAGACATCCTCTTGCCGACGAAACAGCTGGAGTCCATCCGTGGTCGACTGCCGGACGACTTCACGACACGAATGGCGCTGGGGGCGATTCAGGCTGTGGTGCTTCCCAAATTGGAACCGTTCGCCAACGTGCCGAGGCTCAAGTGTCCGATGTTTCTGATGCACGGTGAGCATGACCGGTTGCTGTCGCCGACCGGAACCATTGAGATCGCTGCAATTTCCGAAGTCCCGACTCGCGTGTGGATCATCCAGGGTGCCGGTCACGCTCCTGAAACCCTGGAAACCAACGATGTGGAATACGCATCACAGGTGCAGCGGTTCTTTCGGGAAGCACTCAGCGGCGATCTTGCTGTGCCAACCGTCAGGCTGAGTTCACGAAAGACCGGGGACGAATGGCTTTGCTCCGTTACGGTGGAGTCAGATCAGAAGGCTGCATGGCAGATCTCAGTCGGTTCGACAGAAGGGAAGTTCCAATTCACACGGCGACTCGCACAGGGAGATTTCACGATCGATGTCCGGACTCCGTTCGAACCGACCTCAGCTTCCGCAGTTGCGTTCGAGAACGTCAGCGAGACTTCGCATAGTGACTGGACTCCGAAACTGTCCGACTTGTCGCGTTGTCTGGCAGAATTCCGGCAGTTGGAACGCGACATCGGGGAGAACTGTCCGATCCAGGAACGGGTCACACTGTCTAACCGCAGTCTGCGTCGCGTATCTTTTCGGACGACCGAACACTGGACGTGGCTCAGGACACAGCTGAAAGATCCAAAATCCGTGCATCCTCAGGTCCGACCCAGACATGCACGAATGCTGGGAGAGTTTTTTGCGACGATTCCCGGAGCGGACCAGGAAAAATGCCTCGACGCGATTGAAGCGGCACTGCGGTATCTTCCGGAACAGCCGAAGAAGTATTTCCAATTGGAGAATGCCGGATTTCAACTGACTCTGCAGGATTCACTTCTGGCACAAGGCGTCATCCTGCTGGCCAAGAAACGGTTTGACGGCGGGCAGCTCGATGAATCAAAGCAGCTGCTCAGGACGGCCGTCAGTATCGGATGGCGAGATTCCTGGCTCAGGGATGAAGCGGTTGAGCGTTTGACCCAGGATGCCGATTTTTTTACAGCGATTGGATCACCGACACACGGCCTGACAGGTGGCTTCGTCCCGCCGTTTCGCCGACCATGACGAGCTTCGTTCCGATCGAATCCGAGCATTCCGGGCCGCTCAAACTCGGTCAATCGCTGAAATCCGCAGACTGAAAGCCCGCTGATCCTCACTTTTGACCAGGAATGAGTTCACGACGGACGATCCCGGCTCGTAAAATCTCTGGTTGCCCGTTTCGGCCCTGGAGTATCGGATCAATGACTGAGCAGACTCTGAAACGTCCTTCGCACGCGGATCACAGCTCTGTCCCTTTGAGTCCGGAAGCTGTTGCAGAAACCTCGTCGCCTTTCTCAGAGATTTCACAGAAACCGAACGAGGATGTCCGGATTCCGGCCGCAGCGGCGGTCGTCAGCAGCGCATGGGGCAACACGTCCGACGGAGAAGATTTTGATTACATCCCGGTCTCACCGTGGGCTCCGATCGCGCTGGGATTGGGTCTTCTGGGGCTGACGGGATTCCTTGGGATCTTTGGTCTGTACGTCGCCTTTTTCGGCATTTTCATCGGGATTGCCGCTGTGGTCAGGATTCGATCGTCCGGCGGATTCGTCAAAGGGACGTGGATGGCGGTGATCGGGCTGGTGATGTCTGTCGCCTGTTTCGGGCTTGGTTCAGCAAAAATGGCCCATGCATACTCGACCGAAGTCCCAGAGGGCTTTCTGCGAGTCAATTTTCCGAAGGATGTCGCTGAAAAGCAGTTCATCTTTATAGGCAAAAACAGGAAGCTGCATCCGGATGTGGCTCAACTGATGGGTCAGAAGGTCTACCTGAAGGGCTTCATGTATGCCACGAAGGACACTGACGGACTGGCTCAGTTCATCCTGCTGAAGGACAATGGCGAGTGTTGCTATGGAGGTAAGCCTAAGGCTCACGACTACATTATTGTCAAACTGCCCGGATTCAGTAAGGACGAACAGCCGCCAGCGTTGT
>JANNGQ010001274.1:0-6248 GCA_031403975.1 Planctomycetota bacterium | reverse complement strand
GTGGTCGCGATAGAACGCTGAGAGGTCTTCAAGAGAACTCTTCAGAATCGCGACTTCCTCAGATCGGAATTCTCGTGACAGCACTCGCTTACCGGCCCACTGCAGCCGCTGGTCATCAGTCGAACCGCCGTTTTGCAGAATCTTCTCAGCGAATCGGCGGGCCGCTTCGACGAACTGTTCGTCGTTCATCGTGACGAGTGCCTGCAGTGCGGTGTTTGTACGTTCGCGGCGGACAATGCAGATTTCGCGGTTCGGAGCGTTGAACAGATCCATCGACGCCGGCGGTGCCATGCGTTTGACAAATGTGTACATGCTGCGGCGGTAGAGATTGTCCCCTGAGTCGCGTTGGTACTGCGACGTATTGCTGACATCCATCGCGATGGATTCCCAGACCCCGTCCGGCTGGTACGGCCTGGTGCTGGGACCACCGATTGTGGGGACGAGCAGACCGCTCACTGCCAGAGCAGAATCCCGCACCATCTCCGCATCCATCCGAAACCGCGGGCCGCGGGACAGCAGCCGATTCGCCGGATCTTTGTCGAGTTTCTCCGGCGTCACAGTTGCTGCCTGACGGTAGGTCGACGACATCACCATCAGCTTCACGAGCTTCTTGATGTCCCATCCGCTTTCGCGGAATTCCACAGCCAGCCAGTCCAGCAGATCCTGATTGACCGGAATCTCGCCCGAGACGCCAAGGTCACCAGTCGTGCGAACCAGTCCGATCCCGAACAGTTCCTGCCAGAACCGATTGACTGAGACGCGCGCGGTCAGCGGATGTTCCGGGCGCAGCAGCCACTGCGCGAATCCGAGCCGGTTCCTCGGGGCTTGTTCAGGAAACGACGGAAACACGGCCGGTGTTCCCGGAGTGACCGAGTCTCTCCGCTGATCATATTCGCCGCGGTAGAGAACAAATGCGGTGGCCGCTTCTGAGCGTTCATTCATGACATGAGCGATGGTGCCTCGAGCCTGGATGTCCGACCGTTCTTTCTCAAGAGCTGCCAGAGCAGCCGTCCGTTCACTGAAAGACGTGTCAAACTGCTTCAGCCAGAAGTTGTACAGATCCGAGATTTCCTGTTCCGATCGCTGATCCGGAGATTTGGCAAGAATTGTCTGGTATCGACTGAGTCTGGCCAGAGCGTCGATTTCGGCGGCAGTCAGTACTCGTTTCTGAATTCGCAGATCCTGAACGGCTCCCGTGAAAGGTTCGCTATTACTGCGTTGTCCGATCTTCCATGGCGCTGGCGTGCGGATCGTTGAAGCGTCCAGTCTGTCGTTTTCAACGTTTTTGTCCTGAACAGCGCCGTTGACATAGATCTGCAGTCCAGACGCCTTGCGCGACCCGTCGTACGTCACAGCGACGTGGACCCATTCGTTGGCCGGAATCTGTTTGCTGCTCACGGCCTTCATTCCCTGATCAGGCCAGGCACTGATGACATGCATGCCCACGCGGCGCTGCTGCATCCAGAAGTCCCAGCCGCGATACCCCGGACCGGATTCCATCCGGGCGAAAATGGCTCCCTGGCCATCATTGGCAGGAACGTTGACCCAGGCTGAGCAGGAGAATGGCTGATCACTCTCGAAGTCTCCGACCGATCCCAGTTCGGCGGCTGATCCCTGCACCGACAAAGCCTTCGCGCCATTACCGTTCTGCCATTTTGCGGAATCGTTGAGCGGAACTTCAACGACCGCGCCGTCCACAGTCATGTGCAGCAACTTCCCGTTGCCCTCACCGAGCGCCGCCAGCAGATGCAGACCTTCAGGAGATACCGGTTCTCCGGGAGCGTCCGGTTTCGCGGTCAGCGACCAGACATCGAATTCCGGACGGGCTGCCGTTCGGCGTTCTTCAACAGCGGTTCCGGCTGCAGCAATCAGATCCGGCAATTCAGCAAAGCGAGGACGATCGCCTTCCATGGGCACGGGCAGGATCGGTGGCGCGTCCTTGACATTGCCATCCCGAACAGCCTGCGTCGTGTTATTGAAGAATGCAGCCATCTCGTAGAACTCTTTCTGCGTGAGTTCGTCAAACTTGTGGTTGTGACAAGTCGCACAGCCAGCCGTGAGTCCCATCCAGACCGCAGAAACTGTCTCGACTCTGTCTCGCGTGTAGAGCACGGCATATTCTTCGTCGATGATGCCGCCCTCATTCGTAGTCATATTGCAGCGGTTGAATCCAGAAGCGACTTTCTGATCCATAGTGGCGTTCGGCAGCATGTCTCCGGCCAGATTTTCGATCGTGAACTGATCGAACGGCATGTTTTGATTAAACGCCTTGATGACCCAGTCGCGGTAAGACCACATCTCACGATAGTTGTCAAAGTGGATACCGTTCGTATCCGCATACCGCGCGTAGTCCAGCCAGTACCGACCGCGATGCTCGCCCCATTGAGGACTCGCCAGCAGAGTATCCACCAATGTTTCATATGCGTTCGGCGACACGTCCGAGATAAACGAATCGAGCAGCTCCGGCGTCGGCGGCAGACCGGTGATGTCCAGACTGACTCGACGGGCCAATACGTGACGGTCGGCTTCTGCAGCCGGAAGCAGTTGGTGGAGAACAAGCCTGCTCAGCACGAAATTGTCGATCGGATTTTTCGGCCAGTTCGCGTGACTGCCCTGCACACTCTCCGGGACTGCCGGAACGGCGGCCCGTACCGGGGCCAGGTATGACCAATGTTGCTGGTACTCAGCACCGCTCTGAACCCAGTCGACCAGCTTCTTCTTCTGAGTGTCAGTCAGGGGTTTCTTGATCTCCGGCGGCGGCATAACCTCTTCAGGATCGTCCGACAGAATCCGGCGAATCATTTCACTTTCATCGGGCTTACCCGGACTGAACGCTCCGTGCTCGATCGCAGCATCCCGCTTGTCCAGACGCAATTCAGCTTTCCGAGCTGCGCTGTCGGGACCGTGGCAGGCGAAGCAGGTGTCCAGCATGATGGGACGAATGTCCCGATTGAACTGGATTGCGTCATCCGCGATAGATGGCTCTAAGGCCAGCACGGCAACGCCCAGGACGACGATGCGATGAAACGCAGGAATCATGGAGGACTCTCCGTCAGCGGGGAAGAGCGTGATCGGGTGGAGGACGGACCGACCATTGTACGGCAAATTCGTCTCTGGTCAGGCATTTTTGCCGTGGCGAAGTGATTGCGGTCGGTCTTGACAGAGTGACAAGCGGAAGAGGGCTCTGTCAAGTCCGCCGAACCGCAGCAATGGGCACCGGCTCAGTAATGGCAGCGTTGCGGCGAGCCGGGATTGAACTCCAGGTGAGACCGGGGAGCGGGTCGGCGATCCTCATGCGACCGGCGAAGAAACGGATTGTGCCGTCTGCTCTCTCAGATATCCGGACTCACCGTCGATTCGGCAGAATCGACCGATTTCGATTTGCCTTTGCGGAAACGGCTGTTCGATACGACTAGCGGATGATTCCGGAGTCGCTCGATGGATGAGTCGGCTCGATGACCCTGATCCGGACTGACCTGCGTGAGCACACGGGCCGGATACAGCGAATTCAACAGTTTTGAATGCGGAAGGAGCCGCGCCACAGGATGTGAAACTTTCCTTTGGAGAGTCCGTTGATGGCGCGACGTAGAAACTCAATCGTGGCTTCTGTGGCGATGCTCTCGATCGGACTCGCGATCGGCGGGCACCTCGAATCTCTCAGGCTGACTTCGTCTGCGCGAGCGGTTTCCGGGGAAGGGAACGGCGAATCACCGATTCCGACCAGTGCTGTGACGCTCGTGGAGAGCGGCAATCATATTTCCGTGATCTCCGCCGATGTCATGCCATCGGCTGTACATCTTCAGGCCGTGCGGGTTGAGAATGAACGCAAGGTGGAAGAAACCGGGTCCGGCCTGATCATGCGGAGTCAGACCGTCAAAGGACTGTTCGTGATCACGAACAATCATGTCGTCCGGGGGGCTGAAATGCCGGCCATCGACATCATGCTGGCCGACGGAGCGACCGTCCATCCTCTGCGCATCTATCGCGACATCGAAAGTGATATCGCCATCCTGCAGATTCCTGACGGAGGTCAGCCGACCGCTCGCTGGGGAAACAGCAGTTCCGTAGAGATCGGACTCTTCGTCCTCGCGGTCGGAAGCCCTTTCGGACTGAGCCAGTCCGTCACGATGGGCATCGTCAGTGCCAAAGGCCGCAGAGATCTGTCGCTCACCGCCGATCAGTCTGTCACAAATCAGGATTTCATCCAGACTGACGCCGCGATCAATCCCGGCAACAGCGGCGGACCGCTGATCGATATGCGAGGTACCGTCATTGGAATCAATACGGCGATTGCCTCAAACAGTGGCGGCAACGAAGGTATCGGCTTCAGCATTCCGAGCAATCTTGTTCGCCGCGTTTTCGAGCAGATGGTGTCCTACGGTCGGGTTCGACGCGCCTATCTGGGGGTCGAACTGGATAACAATTTTACCGATACAGCCGCTCAGCGACTCGGCATGTCCCGCGCTCGCGGAGCCCGAATCACTCGAGTCTACTCGCACAAGTCCAGCCCGGCCGTGGTGGCGGGACTGAAACCGGATGATGTCATCGTGAGCTTTAACGGCGTCGAGGTGATTGACGAGAATCACCTGATCAATCTCGTCAGTCTGTCCGACATCGGTGCCTCGGTAAAGATTGACATCTACCGGGCTCAGCAGAAAACTCAACACATCGTCCAGCTGACGGATCGTGAAGATTACCGCTCCGCGGAAGATGCGAAGGGCAGTTTCATGACACGATGATCGCTCAGAACGCATCGAACACTTCTGTGCGTGCCATCGATACTCCGCGTCCGCCCGAACGGTCAACGCCGTGAAGGATTTTTGTCAGGGAAAAGGTCACGTTCGTGAAAGCCGTCCCGTGTGAGGTCAGGTCGTGTTTTAGCCACGGAGTGGCGACAGGTGGTAGCCACGGGCGTGAGCCCGTGGATCGTGCCAAAGAGGCGTTCTTCAGTCCCGCAGGGACGACAGGTGTCGTTTCCGCATGGTTCCTGTCGTCCCTGCGGGACTGAACGTGATTGCTGATTCAGGTCCACGGGCTCGCGCCCGTGGCTAAAACATGCCGTCCCGTCGGGACTCAATCGCTTTCACTCCGCCAGCTTCTGTGCTTACAGGAACCAACGATTTATCGATCAAAATCCTTCACGGCGTTGCCGAACAGTGATGTACGCACCACAGCGCTGTTGACAGTTAATATCAACTTGTCTAAAATCCAGGCCGTCTGATCGCCGATGAACGGTATGACAGACGCATTTCCTGTCTCCGATTGTTTGCGGAGTCACCGGGTAGGGAAACCGTCTTTTTGTGGATGTCCTGCACCGTTGAAAAGGAGTTTCTCCTTTATCATCCGGATGCAGGCGCCAAAGCGGGCGAGTTTCCATGTCCCAGGCAGCTGCATCGCCCGCATCTTCGTCGGTTGTTCGTGCAAAAGCCATTCAGGCTCTGCGGAGCCGGATCAAGTCGAATCGCAACTCCAGGTCCGGACAGCAATGCGTGCCGACGGGAATCGAATCGATTGATTCGCAGCTTCCGGACGGTGGTCTTCCGACCGCGTCTGTCATCGAATGGATCAGCGACGAAACCGGCTCGTCCGCGGCTTCGATGGCCCTGCGGTCGGTGATCCCCATGCTGACTCTGTCGGGTTGTCTGGCCGTCATTGACGAGCGTCACGAATTCAACGCCGACGCTGCGCAGTCGCTGGGAATTCCTCTGTCGCGGATTCTGCTGGTGAGACCACCGCAGAGTGTACGATCCATTTCGACTCATCGCCGATCCTCTGCGGATCACAGTGACGCACTCTGGGCGCTGGAACAGGCGGCTCGCTGTCCTGGTGTGCGAGTTGTCTTGTGCTGGCTGGATCGCTCGTCAACGGCCGTCCTGCGTCGTCTGCAACTCGCCGTGGAACGGAGCGGAGTGACCGTCATCCTGATCCGCCCGGCCAGCGAACTCAGACAGCCGTCATTTGCTGATCTGAGGCTGCATGTTCAGACGGATAATCCAATTCAGTTGAATGGCAAGCCGCAGGTGACTGTGTGTCGCTGAGTCGCTGCCTCGTGCTGCATATCGTTCAATCTTCCGCGGTGTTGAATAATCCGGGCGAGAATAGTCGGGTCATCTATTCATGCGACGAGTGCTTTGCATCCGGTTTCCGAACTGGCCGATTCAGTGTCTGCTGAGACAGTTGCGAACTGCCGGAATAGCCACGACCGCAGTTGCTCTGCACACGCCGATACCCGGTTCGATTGACAAATC
>JANNGQ010001273.1:0-2405 GCA_031403975.1 Planctomycetota bacterium | reverse complement strand
TCTCTTCCGGTGAATCGGCCATGCGAATTACTCCTGCAGGAATTTCTGATCGGGATGACTTAAAGTGTTGCCGCCGCGGAACCTGGCTCGCCCCGTGGAAATCATGATGGCACCCACCACAGCAAATACTGCCGCAACCGCAGCGTGGCACGCCCACAGAGGAAACGACGCCGGATCCGTTCCGGCAGGTGACATCATCCAGTGCAGCAGATGAGACAATGCCAGACATAGTGCGATCACGGCGACGAGCCACATCGCCGCGCCGAGGCCCCTGAGGGCCCCGGCGGCTGCCCACTGTCGCAGTTCCACCACGATCTCCCGCCGGGTCAGCGCCAACTGCTGCTGCACGAGATGATGGAGATCGCCAAGAATGCCCCTGACCAGAGACGCGGCCGTTGGGTCGGGTGGATCTTCGAGCTCGATCGACATGGCTTAGTTCCTCAAATTACGAGCCAGCAGCCAGCCAAGGCCGATTGCAATGCAGACAGACGGAATCGGATTCTGACGGACCAGTTTGGCAAGATCTTTGGTCACGCCGCTGAAGCCCGCTTCGCTCAGATATTCACCGCTCTCCCGGACCGTGCTGGCGATCGCGTGAGAAGCTGTTCCCAGCATGTCCTCAGCCTTTTTTGTCACATCACATCCGGCCTGGCTTGCCATCTTGCCTACATCACAGGCCATGGCACCTACGGCCGAAGCGGCATGACTCGCCATCGAGCTGATGGAGGAACCAGCTTCACTCACCTTTTCACCGACAGTGGAAACAGCCTCTTGGGCTTTGTCTGCGGTCTGAGACCAGTCTTCTCGTTTCATGACCGGACTCTTTGCTGAAGTTGACATTGATAGACTTCCTTTCGAGTAGAAATGAATGCAGCGCCCGCCGTACGCAACATACGTCCGGCAGACGCCGTCCAATTCAAGGGTTGATGTCCGGCGGATTCTCTCCGGACTGCTTGACTTCCTTTTCGACCGTGACGGTCGTCGTTCCACGAGGCGAAGCTTGCGTCAGAACACCGTTCAACACTTTTCCGTCGGTCTGACTGTGATCGCCTTCAGGCAGTCACGGCGGAGCGGCTGCAAATCAATCGACTCTAAGCGCTTTCCGCTGGTTCGACGGCTTCGG
Source organism: Planctomycetota bacterium (assembly GCA_031403975.1). Taxonomy (GTDB): domain Bacteria; phylum Planctomycetota; class Planctomycetia; order Planctomycetales; family Planctomycetaceae; genus SXXK01. The sequence goes on along the minus strand of JANNGQ010001273.1, from coordinate 1,282 downwards.
CGTTAATCACGGTTTCGGCCAGTTCGGTGAGCTTTTTGTCAGCCGTGCCTTCTTCGTCCAGTGTCTCCTGCAACAAGTCGGCCGCATCGTCGAAGCCGAGCAGTCTGGCAAAGGTCCGAACGCAGCCGTACCCGGCCATTTCGTAATGCTCGACGCGTTGGGCTGCGGAAATGAGGGCTGCATCCATAACTGATGGATCAGCGTCCTCCGCCATGACGTCCTTGCCTTCTTCCAGCAGCCCCTGCATGGCCTTGCACTTCTTTCCTTTGGGGCTGACCTCCAGATCCGCGAAGATCGTCTCCAGCCGTTCAATCTGAACTTTCGTTTCCGCCAAGTGTTCCGTGAACGCTTTTGCCAGCTCTGGGGAGGAAGAGGCTTCTGCCATCTTCGGCAGCGCCTTCACAAGTTGGTGCTCCGCGTTATACAGATCCTTCAGCTCATTGACGTAAAGGTCGTGCAGGGTCTTCAAGGTCATAGGAATGCTCCAGAGTTAATGTCTGATGAACAGGGTTGAAAACACGACCTCTGATTTCGCAACTGCTGCAGAGACGCGTCGTGCGGTGATCCGCTCGGTTTCCTGCCAAAGCGAATCTGGTGCCAACGGGATGACATAGCGGGGAAACTTCGGAAACAAGCCCGTCCGACCTGTGCCGGCAATAGCGATCGTCCTTGCGGAATTTCATGTGTGGAATGAGAAACAAATTCTGACTGATTGCTGAAAGATCAGAGTGCTCTCTCAGAGAGCAGCGCTCATGGAGTTGTCACCCTTTTGTGAACCATCCATGGATCCGCGGCGACAAGGAAAGTTACGGGCATTGGGGCGATCAATTGCATTGGCACGGCCTGCTGTTGAACAATCGTTTTCCAGTCTTCGCTCAAGCCAGTGTCTCGCTGGTTGAATACCACAATCTTTGGCTGCGATTGTCCGATCGACGCATCGCCAACATCAATGTCGCACGAGGACGGTGAAAATGACCAGAAAAACAAAAAAAGCGAGTTGCTGCGGCGTTTCGGCGGAAACACCTGTATTCGTTGAGGTTTCCGATTGCAGCACCGTTCGAAAATTGAAGATGAAATGCCCACTCTCATGTGAATTTGAAAGGTGGTTAATCCAGCCGCCGATCTTGACCACATGGCCCGTGCTGACTGAAGTCGCATGGTTGCTCCGAGATCAGCCGAAAGGCTTGCAGCGACTCTATGGCGGAGTGCAGACCGGATTCTTTCGGATTGTTTCTCTCGCTGAATCAGGACACGCAGAGATCCACCATCAGCACTATCCCGC
>JANNGQ010001272.1:0-2083 GCA_031403975.1 Planctomycetota bacterium | reverse complement strand
GACGCGGCATCAGCCACGTTCGGATCATCTTTGCTGACCTTGAATCGCGACACGATTGACAGCAGGTCGGCCTCGGTCGACGTGTAGTACAGAAAGAACTCGCCGTTCTCTTTGAACTTCGGATGGAACGCGAAACCCAGCAGGCCTTCTTCGTTCTGATTGTCGGCGTACTTGCAGCGGGCGTCGATATCAAGGAAGACTGTTGCTTCCTCAGCATCCTGGTCGTTTTTCAGAACCTTGATGATGCCTTCCTGTTCCGCGACGAAGACGCGATTGCTTCCGTCACCGGCATGAGTCACCACGATGGGACGATTGAATTCAAGATTCGGAAACGCTCGTTCCGTGCTGACAGCCAGCGGCTTGTCAGCAACAGGCTCCCCCGCACTTGCCGGCGTCGGCTGGACCCCGTCGGAAAGCACCAGCACACTCAGCAGACCACTTGCAAGAAACGTCTTCACCTTTGACTCCTTGTTTTGACAGGGATTCCAGGCGAGAACACTCGCCGGGATTCTTACCCGCGGATTGTAGACGGTGTTGCGATTCAATAAAGCGACGGACTTGCCGCAGTGCGGTATCAGACCGCTCGCCAGCCCGGGAGAATTTCACTCGAACTCAAAAAATGTTGGCGGGAAACTGCCTGCAGCCTTGCCGTCGCCGGGCAATCGCATTGCAATTCGCGGCTTCCCGCAGCGTTCATGCCTGCGAGAAGCAGTCTCCGGAGAAAACGGTCAATGGCGTCGGAACCGATCTGTGATCTGAAGTCGCTGGATTTCAGCAAGCCGCTGTACACGCTCGACCAGATCCGGGCTGTGAATCCGCAGCGGCACGAAATGGAACAACTCACGGCGATCATCCATGTCGATCGGGAACAGCATCTCATCGTCGGTTTCAAAGATCTGTCGGAACATGAGTTCTGGGTACGCGGTCACATGCCGGGATTTCCGCTGATGCCCGGAGTGGTCCAATGCGAAGCGGCCGCCCAGTTGGGAGGCTTCTACGCAAGGAAGTATGACCTCATCGGCGGTGACTATCTGGGCTTTGGCGGCATGGACGAAGTCCGTTTCCGCAGACCGATTTATCCCGGTTCGCGACTCGACCTGATTGCGAAAGTCAATCGACTGATCGCGCGTCGAGTGGCTCAGTTCAGCTTTCAGGGATTCGTGGATGGTGAGCTGATGTTTGAAGGCGGTATGCTGGGCGTTGCCGTCAGCCGATAACTGCCGTGATTGATAGACCCGTTGCAGGCTCGGCACGGCCGACAGAACACCATCTTGTCTCAACCATGCAGACCGCTCCGATCACTCCGCTCAAACCCTGGTTTCAGACGATTGAAGACGTCGGGCCTGAGCTCCAGTGGCGGGACTTCTTTGGCAACGACAGGCCGGTCGAACTGGATATTGGCTGCGGGCGAGGACTGTTCCTGTTCAACGCTGCCGTCACGTCTCCGAACACAAACTTCCTCGGCCTGGAGATCGACTACCGCGAAGGCCGTCGCACGGCAACTCGACTGCTGAAACGCAATCTTGATAACGCGCGAGTCCTCGGCGGTGATTGCCGGATCGTCCTGTCAACGATGATCCGGTCGGCCTCGCTGCAGGCCGTCCACGTTTACTTTCCTGATCCGTGGTGGAAAAAAAGGCATCACAAAAGGCGTCTGATGACCGATGAATTTGTGCAGTTGCTGGCGCGGATTCTGAAACCCGGCGGTTACGTTCACCACTGGACCGATGTCGCCGACTATTTTGAAATGGCCCGTGGCCTGTTGGATCAACATCCGGAATTCGAAAGTTGTCCGCCGCCGGACCAGCGCGATGCTGAGGACGATATGGACTATCAGACCAGCTTCGAGCGGAAGAAACGCCGACTCGGACTGCCGATCTATCGCGGACTCTGGCAACGCCGCTGACGTCATGACGATCTGCGCCGTGAAGGACTTATCGCGGTAGTTTTCAAAGCGTTCGAGAAGTACCTTCTCCCTCTGCCAGGGGGAGAAGGTGGTCCCGGCGCGCCGGGATTGAGGGGGTATTCGCACTCGATGAATTTCCTGATCACCAACGACGACGGTGACGGTACCGAGAGGCAG